>JBIIRN010000185.1:0-4455 GCA_044341525.1 Sediminibacterium sp.
GCCCAATGTTACTTCTTCAGCCCAACCCATTGATGGTATTCTCGGCAGGTATCTTTATGAAAATAAAAAATATGATGAAGCACTGGTATATCTGGCGAGGGGAAGTAAGGCGAACCCCTATATCATGTATTGTGAGTTCTTAACAGCAGATGTCTATTTTGCAACAAACAAAGGCGACAGTGCCATGAAATATGCAGCCCTTGCCTATTTTACCAAACCCAGAGCCAAGACTTACTACCAAACCCTGGTAGCCGTGTGCGTAAAAAATTCGGACTCAGTTACGCTGAAAAGGGCATATGAGGAATTTATCAAATACAGGGGTAAAGAATCTTTGGGATACAATCTTTACCTCCAGGGTATGATCAATATTAAAATGACCACCCAGCCCAGAGGAACCACAGTGCAAATGCTTCGATTGGCAGATAGCGCCCTGAAGCTCTTCCCCAATGATTCTTCCTTGATGGTGAGAAGAAATGAGATCATCACCAATATCCCTCCAGGCAATGTTCCCGACCTGGCTGAACAGGAAAAAAATGTTGTCAGGGCACAACAGCTTTTCAACGAAGCTTCCGCCTTATTTGCCAAGGGCGATTTTGAAGGTGCGGCCCAAAAATTCATCCTCTCTACCAAGATTAGCAATGGTAGTTATGGCGTTTATGAAAATATTGCTATCTGCTATTTCAACATGAAACAATGGGAACGCAGTTTACCCTGGTTTGATCAGGTATTCATGCGGAAGTCCACCGATGGAAAGGCAGAATATTTTAAAGCAGCTGCTCTGATCAATTTGGGTAAGAAAGATGAAGCCTGTGCCCTTTTGAAAATTGCCCGTTCGAGAGGGTATACTGCGGCGGATGGTTTGATCAATAACTACTGTAAATAATCAGACAAACTTTACCGATCAAAACTTATAAGAAACATATATGAGAAAGGCCCCTCGATGAGGGGCCTTTCAGTTAAACCAATTTGACAGTTATTATTAGTCTTCTACTTTTACTTTTCCTTTGCTCTTGGCAATCACTTCTTCAGCGATGTTATTCGGAGCAGGAGCATAATGACTGAATTCCATGGTAGAAGTGGCACGTCCGGATGAGAGTGAACGCAGCTGGGTTACATAACCAAACATTTCACTCAGAGGAACTTTAGCTTTAATTACCTGCAGGTTACCACGGCTATCCATTCCTTCCAACATACCTCTGCGGCGGTTCAGGTCTCCGGTTACATCTCCCATGTACTGGTCAGGTGTTACCACCTCTACCTTCATGATGGGCTCAAGCAATACCGGACGAGCTTTTCTTCCCGCTTCGCGGAAACCACCCTTGGCACACAATTCAAAAGACATCGCGTCGGAGTCTACCTGGTGGAAACTTCCGTCGAAGATCCGCACCTTCATGGTTTCCATCGGATATCCAGCTAACACACCTGTATTCATAGAGCTTTCAAAACCCTTGATAATAGCGGGGTGGAATTCTTTGGGAATAGATCCTCCGAAGATATCATTCTTGAACTGGAAGCCCTTACCGGGGTTCTCATTCAACCACTCCTGATCAGCTGGTCCGATTTCAAAATAAATATCTGCGAATTTACCGCGACCACCGGTTTGCTTTTTCAGAATCTCACGGTGCTCAATGGCCTGGGTGAAACATTCTTTATAAGCAACCTGAGGATTACCCTGGTTGATTTCAACTTTGAATTCACGGCGCATCCTGTCGACGATAATTTCGAGGTGCAATTCTCCCATTCCGGAAAGGATGGTTTGACCGGTATCCTCATCGGTTTTTACGCGCAACGTAGGATCTTCTTCCACCAGCTTTGCAATGGCCATACCCATTTTATCCACGTCGGCCTGTGTTTTAGGTTCTACAGCCACGGAGATTACCGGCTCAGGAATGAACATGTTCTCGAGGGTAATCGGATGATTTTCTTCACAAAGGGTATCACCGGTTTTGATTTCCTTAAAACCTACTGCTGCCGCAATATCTCCTGCCTCGATGAAGTCGATAGGATTTTGCTTATTAGCAAACATTTTCATGATACGGCTGATGCGTTCCTTCTTACCACTGCGAACGTTCAATACATAAGATCCGGCATCCAGGTGACCGGAATAGCAGCGGAAGAAAGCCAGACGACCCACAAAAGGATCAGTCATGATTTTGAACGCCAGTGCCGCAAACGGCTCTTTCGGATCGGGCTTACGGGTAATGGTTTCACCGGTATCAGGATTGGTTCCTGAGATGTGATCAATATCTACCGGACTAGGCAGGTAGCGACAAACGGCATCCAAGGCGGTTTGTACTCCTTTGTTTTTGAAAGAAGAACCGCACATCATTGGAACGATGCTGAGATCGATACATGCTTTGCGAATAGCTTCATGTACTTCCTCTTCTGTGATGGAATTAGGATCTTCAAAGAATTTTTCCATCAAATTATCATCATATTCAGCAACAGCTTCAATCAGCTTTGCACGCCAGTGCTCAACTTCTTCCTTCATATCATCAGGAACAGGCACTTCTTTGAAGGTCATTCCTTCAGTTTCCATATCCCAAATCACACCCTTCATGGTGATTAAGTCAACCACCCCAACGAAATTATCTTCCGCACCAATCGGTAACTGAAGGGGAACTGCATTAGCACCCAACATTTCCTTCACCTGATTTACCACCATGAGGAAGTCAGCACCGGAACGGTCCATTTTATTTACGAAACCAATCCGGGGAACACGGTATCGATTGGCCTGGCGCCAAACGGTTTCAGATTGGGGCTCAACTCCATCCACTGCTGAAAACAGGGCAATCAGACCATCCAATACACGCATAGAACGTTCAACCTCTACGGTGAAGTCCACGTGACCGGGGGTATCGATGATATTAAAATAATATGATTTGGTATTGCTGTCGGCAGTTCCGCGAACAGTAGGGAATTTCCAAACACAACTTACAGCAGCAGAGGTAATGGTAATACCGCGCTCCTTTTCTTGTTCCATCCAGTCCGTCGTAGCGGCACCATCATGTACTTCACCGATCTTGTGGATCATACCCGTGTAACGGAGGATGCGCTCGGTCGTAGTTGTCTTGCCCGCATCGATGTGAGCGGCAATACCGAAATTGCGTTGTAATTTTAAGTCAGCCATAGCTTGTTTTGTTAAATGAATGGGTTATTTTACTTTCAGACCCTAATTTGAAGCCGCAAAGGTACAAATATTAATGATAGGAGCATTTTTTGTCAACACTATTTATGTGGATTACTTCATCTTATTTCCAATAGAAACCCTGTAGTAATCAATTCATATTAAAAAAAAAGTCCTGCAGTGCAGGACTTCCTATTTTAATTAAATCTTTCTTCTTTAAACTTTGAAGTGAGAGAAGGCCTTGTTGGCTTCAGCCATACGGTGGGTATCTTCTTTCTTTTTGAAAGCAGCACCTTCGCCCTTTGAAGCGGCTACGATTTCGTTGGCGAGTTTATCAGCCATGGTACGACCATTGCGCTCGCGGCTGTAGCGGATCAGCCATTTCATGCTCAAGGAGATTTTTCTGTCGGGACGAACTTCAGTCGGAATTTGGAAGGTGGCACCACCAATTCTACGGCTGCGAACTTCTACAGACGGAGTGATATTAGCAATAGCTTTCTTCCATACTTCGTAACCATCTTCGCCGGTTATCTTGGCTACCTTATCCACTGCATCATAGAAAATGTTGATTGCAGTACTTTTCTTTCCTTCCCACATCAGGTTGTTGATGAACCGGGTTACCAGTTTATCATTGAATCGGCCATCCGGAGCCAGTGGTAATCGTTTTGCTTGTGCTTTACGCATGTGCGTTAATTATTAAGTGTATGGGATTATTTTTTTGCCTTTTCCTTTTTTGTACCGTATTTGGAACGGCTCTTCTTTCTGTCTTTTACACCGGCTGTATCTAAACTTCCGCGAACAATGTGATAACGAACACCCGGCAGGTCTTTTACCCGGCCACCACGGATCAGAACGATGCTATGCTCCTGAAGGTTATGTCCTTCACCCGGTATATAAGCAATTACCTCTACTTTATTGGTCAATCTCACTTTAGCTACTTTACGAAGCGCAGAGTTGGGCTTTTTGGGCGTCGTCGTATACACACGTGTACAAACACCACGGCGCTGAGGACATGCATCCAGGGCCCTGGATTTACTTTTGGCCCGGATGATTTCGCGGCCCTTTCTAACTAGTTGCTGAATAGTAGGCATTATTTTCCTTTTAAAATTCGGACGGCAAAGGTAATAGTCAATTCGGAAACTTCAAAAAGTTTTATCCATTCCTCCTTGATTTTATTCCCCGGAACGGGTGAACAACCCTCCGATAATGCACTGAAAATGAATATTTCAACCCATCCCCCCTGTTTTTGGCCTATTTCGCCATCGGACAAAAAAACAAGAGGTATTTACACCTGATTTTTCAAAGGTTTTTGACCCAACTTCCTCCAG
>JBIIRN010000024.1:0-15168 GCA_044341525.1 Sediminibacterium sp.
ATGCGAGCAGGAGCGAATTATTATATGTAAACGGGAAAAAATGCAGCTATATTTTTAGCATCTGCACCAAGAATAATGTGGACCGCTCCTGGGAGGCGTCGAATGAAGCCTGGGAGCTCACCCGTCGGATTAGTCAGTATTTATGGCAATATTATAATTAGCTGAACAGCTGAAACACCAGCCAGCTCATGCCATACGCAAGTGCGGTCATGTAACCTAGTTGTATTACAGGCCATTTCCAGCTTTTGGTTTCTCTTTTTACTACTGCCAATGTGCTCATGCATTGCATGGCAAGCATATAAAATATCAGCAAGGAAAAAGCAGCCGGGAGCGTATAAACTTTTGAACCATTGCTATGGGTGGCTGCTGCCATTTTTTCCCGTAGGGAAGAGTCATCGTCTTCTTCCACGCTATACAAGGTTGCCATGGTTCCCACAAAAACTTCCCGCGCAGCGAAAGAAGTAATGAGCGCTATACCAATTTTCCAGTCAAAACCCAGAGGAGTGATGACCGGCTCAATGGCTTGTCCCAACTGCCCGGCGTAGGACTGTTGTAATTTTTCTGCTGACCATTGTTTGCTGAGTTGTGCTTCCTGTTGCGGCTGTTCGCGAATAAGTTGTTCATATTTGGTCTGCAGCTGCTCCATGCGGTTGCCCGGACCATAACTGGACAAGAACCAGAGCACCAGACTGATGAGCATGATCACACGCCCGGCATCGGTAACAAAAATTCTTGCTTTTCCAATCATGGTAATCAGCACATTTTTCCAGCGAGGCGGTCGATAGATGGGCAACTCAAGGATAAAAAAGCTTTTTTCCTGGATTCGGATAAAACTCTTCAACAGATAACTCATCAGCAATGCCATCAGGAATCCTCCGAGATAGAGGGCCATCATCACGAGCCCTTGTAAACTTAAAAATCCCAAATAGTAGGTATCGTCGATTACCAGTGAAATCAGGATGGTATAAACAGGAAGTCTTGCGCTGCAACTTACCAGAGGCGTTACCAGAATCGTTAGCAAGCGTTCTTTTTTGTTTTCAATTCCCCGTGCCGACATGATAGCCGGAACAGCACAGGCAAAGCCACTGATGATCGGCATTACACTTTTTCCGTTGAGCCCTGCTTTACGCATCATGCGGTCACTCAAGAATCCAATACGGGCCATGTATCCCGAGTCTTCCAGCATGGTAATGAGTCCGAACAGGATCATGATTTGAGGAACAAAAACGAGAATTCCACTAAGACCTGCCAGCACACCATTGATCAGCAGGTCACTCCATCCGGAGGGACTCAAGTGCTTCCCCAACCAGCTACTCGCTTGTTGAAATCCCCATTCAATAAAATCCATTGGATACTGAGCTACCCAAAAGATGCTTTGAAAGAGGAGGAACAATACGACCAGTAAAATAAGATAACCCCAAACAGGGTGCAAGAGAATATTGTCGAGCTTTTCTGAGAATTTTTTTTGCTCAGCCGGGTGGGGCTCTGTAACGTGTTGTTTCATCACCTCCCTGATATGTGCGTATCGGTCGACAATTTCTTCTGCCTGTGTCTTGCTCGGATTGAACAGGTGTTCTTTTTCAATTTTCTCCAGGGCGGTTTGTTGACCGGATGTCAAGGGAAATGATTCGTGGTGAATCAGGTAATGCAGGGCGGCATAATCACTGATACCCGGAATGATTTCCTGAACGGCAGGAATAGGAGCGCCTACCCTTGTTGCTGCATCATAAAACGGAACCGTTTGTTTTACCTGATGGCCGGCAGCTGTTTCCAGCAGCACTTTTTTCAATTCGCTGATGCCCTTATTTTTTCGGGGGTTGACCACTACCACCGGTATTTGCAATGTGCTTGCCAGTCCGGCAACATCTACTTGAATATCGCGTTTGAGTGCCAGGTCATTCATGGTCAATGCCATTACTACCGGCAGTTGCAGGTCGATGATCTGCGTACAAAAAAGCAGGTTTCTTTTCAGGTTGCTGGCATCAGCTACGAGCAATACCAGGTCGGGCTTCAGTTCGGGGTCAGCGCCCATCAGTACTTTGTAGGCAACCCACTCGTCTTCTCTGCGGGGATAAAGACTATATGTGCCGGGCAGATCGATGATGGTTGCTGCTGTAGACTTGTTCAGTTGAACCCCTCCCACCATTTTATCAACGGTCACCCCAGGAAAGTTACCTACCTGTTGATTCAGTCCGGTCAAAGCATTGAACAAGGAAGATTTTCCGCTGTTGGGATTGCCCAAAAGGGCGATATGAAGCTGCTGTCCGTTCAAACGGAAATTGATTTTCACAAAAGTAGCAGCTAAAGCCGGGCAAATGTTACGATATCGGGAAGAGAATACCATTCTTTTTAGACTTGTTTAACCGAAGATTCTCTTGTTGGCAACCTCGTTGCCCTAACTTTGCGGCATGAAAAAGTATGTCTGGATATTATTATTGCTGCCTACCCTGGTGGGCGCACAGAGTAAAAAGAAAAAGCGGATGGCGGAAGAGCAAGCCCGCATTGAAAGAATAACGTTTTTGCAAAACCATGTGAGGATATTGGCGGATGATGGGCTGGAAGGAAGACGAACAGGAACTGCCGGTGAAGAAAAGGCCATGCAATACATCGTGGATCAATATCAAAAGATGGGTATTTCACCCGCGGGCACGAAAGGATTTGTGCAGGAGTTTTTTGTGCAGGAAGGAAGACTGCCGGATACTTCTACCCGCTTCCTGGTAGGGGGTCGGCAACTGTTGCTGATGAAAGATTATTTTCCGCTGCCTTATAGTCCTGCTGCTAAAATTTCCGGAAAACCGGCGATGGCGCTACACGAATCAGGAGAGCCCTGGTTTTTAGATATCCGGGAGCTATTGGAATCCAATACGGGTAATCCCCATTTTGATATCCATGCGGCTTTGAAAGAACAGGCCGGAAAGGCAGCGCAAAAAGGAGCAACGGCGCTGCTGGTTTATAACAACTCTTCTCTTACGGATAATATTCAATACAACAAATTCGACAGCAGTTCGAAAGCGGAACTGCCCATCATTTATTTGAGTCGCACTTCTTTGCCGGTTTATTTTGGTGACCCCGCTGCTACCCTGGATTTAGAGTTAGCGGTGTCAATTTCTGATCGCAAGCGGAAAGCACACAATGTAGCGGCCTTCATTGATAATAAGTCTGCTCATACTATTGTGTTGGGTGCCCATTATGATCACCTCGGATATGGGGAAGACAAAAATGCGCTCGATACCGGTCATATCATTCATAACGGAGCCGATGATAATGCGAGCGGAACTGCCGCGCTGATTGAACTGGCACGGCTCATACAAAAATCTGCCCCCACGGGTAACAACTATCTTTTCCTCCATTTTTCAGGAGAGGAGCTGGGATTATTGGGCAGCAAATATTGGCTGGAAAATCCGAGTCTGCCTGTTCAGACCAATTATATGATTAATATGGATATGGTGGGTCGATACGACACAGCCCGCAAGCTGACGATTGGGGGCTATGGCACTTCTCCCGTCTGGTCAGAAGTACTTCCCTCTGTGACAGCTCCCTTGGTTACGCATTACGATAGCACCGGAAGTGGCCCCAGCGATCATGCCAGCTTTTACCGCAAAGACATCCCGGTACTGTTTCTTTTTACCGGAAGTCATACCGATTATCATAAGTCAACTGATGACTGGGAAAAAATCAATTATGCCGGACAGGAAGAGATTGTGCAATTGGTCTACCGGATTATTGCAGCAACGGATAATAAAGGGAAACTACCATTCATCAAAACACGGGAGCCTCAAATGGGAAGGAGCAGTGGTTTTACTGTTAGCCTGGGTGTGATTCCTGATTACGGATATACCGGTACCGGCATGCGGCTGGATGGGGTGAGTCCGGGAAAGTTGGCTGAAAAACTGGGATTAAAAGCGGGCGATATTTTATTACAACTCGGAGACTATAAATTTGTAGACGTATCTGCTTATATGCAAACCCTGAGCAAATTCAAAAAAGGAGATAAAACAGTTTTGCGATATAAGCGTGGCACAGAGGAGCAGGTGGTAGACGTTCAATTCTAAACCAATGCTATGAAGCTGAAGCTCGACACAGAAGGCATGCAGGATGATTTTTTTGCCGATGCCTGCTTGTTGGGAATTACAGCTCCAATGAAGTGCTATCAATTTTGTTTGTCACTCAATACCCAGTTGGGTTATAATTTCAGGATGATGTCTGAATTGGAGATTACCCTGAAAAAGAAAGACCGGGCGTATTATTTTTCTGTTTATGAATCTTATGCCCCCGGAAATCCGCTCCGCCATTTAATATATCATAATCATTATGACGGAGAATATCTCTTGCCCGAATTCAAGCACATGGATTTTTTGTGGCTCGTGAGGGGAGACTTGACAACTGACGAAGTAGTCAGTGAAATTCGGCAGCAGGTGAAAACTATTCCGGAAGTTCAACTAATAGCAGAGCTGCCCTTTGATCAATTAAAAAACTGGAGTAACCTCATTCTGTAAACAGGGAGAAAATGCTGTTTACGGCTCTACCTGAATTAATTTTTCTCCGGCTTCTGTGATTACACCAATGGGTTCCAGGCCGTAAAGGATACCGGCATTTTTCAGGGTGTTTTGAACTTCAATCAAAGCTTCAGGAGCAACAGCGATCAACAACCCGCCATTGGTTTGTGGGTCGGGCAGCAGAGAAAAAGCTTCCATCACATTCACCCCGGGAGCGAATGAAACATTGCCCTGATAAGCATTCCAGTTGCGGTAGGTTGCATCCGGCACCAATCTTTCTTTCAGATATTCGATGGCTTTCGGTATTACAGGAATTTTTGAGTAATGAAGAACGGCTCCTCTCCCGCTTCCCCCTGCCATTTCAATGAGGTGACCCAGTAATCCGAAACCCGTTACATCGGTCATGGCATGAACCCCTGAAAGCATTCCCAGTAATTCTCCCACTTTATTCAATGTACCCAACTGTTGATACAACCATTCTTCCTGTCCCGGCTTCAATGCCCCCCGTTTTTGTGCTGTAGACAAGATGCCTACTCCAATGGGTTTAGTCAATAGCAGCCAATCACCCACTTGGGCGGTATTATTTTTTTTCAGGTTTTGCAGGTCAATCCGGCCATTCACGGCAAGACCAAACAGGGGTTCGGTTCCGTCAATGCTGTGACCTCCGGCCAGGGGTATGCCTGCTTCAGCGCAGATTTCCCGCGCGCCCCGAAGCACTTCCCGCGCTGTATCGGTACCTAATTTTTCCAGGGGCCAACTTAGCAGTGCAAGTGCCAGCAGCGGAGATCCTCCCATGGCATAGACATCGCTGATGGCATTGGCAGCAGCAATTTTTCCGAAATGATAGGCATCGTCTACGATTGGCGTAAAAAAATCAACCGTGCTGATGAGTCCCGTTCCATTGCCCAGGTCATATACGGCCGCATCATCGCTGCTTTCATTACCCACCAGTAATTGTCGGAAGGCAGTTCCGGTTCTGTTATCCTGTAAGATTTGTTCCAGTGCCGCGGGAGCCATTTTACAACCGCATCCGGCGGCAGCCGAAAACTGTGTGAGTCGAATCTTTTCCATAAGTACAGTTTATTCTATCCATTGTGCCTGACGAAGCGATATTATTTCTCCATCGAGGGTTTTTACTTTTAATTCACCTGAGTCCAGAACTTCCAATGGAGTGCAGGACAGCTTTTTTCCCTCCGACAGAAGTGTAACCGGCTGATTTTTCTTAAAGAGGTGTTTATTGTATTCGGCGAGAGTGGGCTGCTCTTCATCGGCTGTCCAGCTTTGCAGCCGGTCGGTTATTCTTTGACAAAGCTCTTGGGCCAGTTGCACCACCTCATAATTGATACCGGTAATTAATTGGAGGGAAGTGGCTTTGGCAGCTTGTTCCGGAAAATCAACCTGGTTTATATTCAGTCCCAGTCCGATAATAGACCAGGTCCATTCTGTTCCGCGCCAGATGTTTTCAATCAAAATACCCCCTGCCTTTCTGTCACCCCAATAAATATCATTGGGCCATTTTATGGAGGTGCCCCTGCCGGCCAACTGATCAAAAAAATCAAATGCGGCCAATGCAATGAGCCGGTTGAGGGCAGGCGCTTCTTCATTTTTTCGTCCGGAATGGTTTAAAACCAATGTCATCAGGATGTTTTTCCCGCGCTCGCTTACCCAGGCCTTTTCTTGTCGACCTTTTCCCTGGGTTTGGAAGTCCGCAAAATATACAGTCCCATGACTGGCGAGTTGGGCGTCAATTTGGTTTCTGGCATACCTATTGGTACTATCTGTTTCAGATAAATGGATGAACGGCGTGCCAATATGACTTTTAACAGCGGAGCGTAACAAAGAAGTAGTATTTTTGTAAAGGTACAAACTGGGGAGGCAGCAGGGCTGAAAACCTGCTTTTCCGGGGTTGCATCAGCCAATTTATTTGAACAAAATTTTTATTTATTGGAAACACTTTCTGTATTACAGGGACGAAAGAGAAATAGCAACAATCGCCTGACCCGACAATCAAAAATTTTTAAATCCATCCTTCGGGCGATACAAGATAAAAAAGGCGAAAAGATAGTCAGCCTCGATTTGAGAAAAATTCCGGAAGCAGCCGCTGATTTTTTTATCGTGTGTGAAGCAAGCAGCACTACCCAGATCAAAGCCATTTGTGATGAGGTGGAGGATCGGGTGAAGAAAGATTGTGACGAATTTCCTTATAAGCAGGAAGGAAGACAACAGTTACAGTGGGTGCTGATTGATTATGTGAATGTGGTGGTTCATGTGATGCATCCTGAGGCACGAAAGTTTTATAAGCTGGAAGAAATGTGGAGTGACGCCTCCAGTTCAGAACACGGAGATCAATAATTATTAAAAAGTTAATAGAGCAAAAGAAGGCATCAACTATGCAACAAGACAATAAACCCCCGAAAGGCGGTACTCCGGAAGGACAAAAAAAGGGACCCAAGATCAATTTATATGTGATTTATGGTATCATAGCCGTATTGCTGCTGGTAGCCAGTATGGGCAGGTTTTCTCCAGACCTGATTACGATCACTGAACAGGAGTTCATGAATGAAATGCTTATCAAGGGTGATGTAGAAAAGATTGATAAGGTTAAAAACAAAGAACGGGTAAGGGTATACATCAAGGTAGATAGCCTGAAAAAAGAATACTATGTTGCCAAGCTGAAGAAAACGGTTATCCGTGAAAAAGCCAAAGAGCCTTTGTTTGAATTTCAGGTATTGGAATGGAAGTCGTTTCAGGAAAACATGAAAGACATTATTGCTAAAAATAACTTACCGGAAATAAAGGAAAGAATTGTAGAAGACCAGGACTGGACCAGTCCTTTACTGAATACCATTGTCTCGCTCTTGTTAATTGTAGCCGTTTGGGTATTGATGATGCGCAAGATGGGCGGACAAGGAGGAGCCGGTGGACCCGGGGGTATTTTCAGCATCGGTAAATCGAAAGCTACTTTATTTGAAAAGGGGGCCCGGGTTAATATCACTTTTGCTGATGTCGCCGGATTAGATGAGGCAAAAGTGGAAGTGATGGAAATTGTTGATTTCCTCAAGAACCCCAAGAAGTATACCTCTCTTGGTGGAAAGATTCCAAAAGGAGCTTTATTGGTTGGCCCTCCCGGTACGGGAAAAACTTTGCTGGCCAAAGCCATGGCCGGCGAGGCACAGGTTCCCTTCTTTAGTTTAAGTGGAAGTGATTTCGTTGAAATGTTTGTGGGCGTAGGAGCCAGTCGGGTAAGAGACCTGTTCAAGCAGGCCCGCGAAAAAGCACCTTGTATCATTTTTATTGATGAGATTGATGCCATAGGCCGCGCGCGCGGAAGGAATGCTATCATGAGCAATGATGAGCGGGAGAATACCCTAAATCAGCTGTTGGTGGAAATGGATGGCTTTGGCGGT
The DNA here is from genome assembly GCA_044341525.1 of Sediminibacterium sp. Taxonomy (GTDB): domain Bacteria; phylum Bacteroidota; class Bacteroidia; order Chitinophagales; family Chitinophagaceae; genus Sediminibacterium. The sequence continues at coordinate 7,904 of JBIIRN010000024.1, forward strand.
GATACCGGCATTATCATTCTGGCTGCCACCAACCGCCCGGATGTATTGGATTCTGCTTTATTGCGTCCGGGTCGTTTCGATCGCCAGATATCTATTGATAAACCCGATGTCAAAGGCCGCGAAACTATTTTCCAGGTACACCTGTTGCCAATCAAAACTTCAGAAAAACTGGATTTACACCGCTTAGCAGAATTGACGCCCGGATTTGCCGGTGCCGATATTGCCAACGTATGCAACGAAGCGGCGTTGATCGCAGCCAGAAAAGGGAAGGCCTCTGTTGAGATGATTGACTTTCAGGATGCAATTGATCGAGTTATCGGCGGCCTGGAGAAAAAGAACAAGATCATTGCACCGCATGAAAAAGAGGTGATTGCTTATCACGAAGCCGGCCATGCTGTTTGCGGTTGGTTCCTCGAGCATGCATATCCGCTGCTTAAAGTAACCATTGTTCCACGCGGTACCGCAGCACTGGGCTATGCTCAGTATACACCAACAGAACAGTATTTATACAATACAGAGCAGCTCAATGATCAGATTTGCATGACCCTGGGTGGAAGAGCGGCAGAACAGGTTTTCTTCGGAAAGATTTCAACCGGAGCAGCGAATGATTTGCAGCAGATCACCCGTATTGCTTACAGTATGGTAACAGCGTATGGTATGAATACTAAAGTAGGCAATGTGAGTTTTTATGATCCTGCCAATGAAAACACCTTCACCAAACCATACAGCGAGGAGACAGGAAAGCTGATTGATGAAGAAGTAAGAGCTATCATTGATGCCGCCTATGACCGGACGCTTCAGCTGCTGCAGGAGAAGAAGAAAGAGGTAGAGATATTGGCGAAGGAGCTGCTCAGCAAAGAGGTTTTACATAAAAGCGATGTAGAGCAACTGATTGGAAAGCGACCCTTCGAAGAAAAGAAACCGGTCAGCATTGAACCCGAAATGACCAACAATGAGGTAGTGGGTGAAAATACCATCGGGCCGGGCAAAACCAATCCTGATGAATCCTCTGACATCGTGTAAGTGTTATGCCAACCAGCGCGCGTGAAAATATATTAAAGAGAATCAAACAGGCACTGAAGCAACCGGTGCCTGTTCCCTTTCCCACAACGGCTGCTGAGGAACATTTTATCCCTTCCTCACAGGAACCTATCCTGGAGTTTGCCGAGCGATTTACCGCCTTACAGGGTAAGTTTTGTTATTGTTCCGGTGAAAAGGAACTGGCGGAACAATTGAGTGCACTTGCCGCTAAGCGCGAGTGGACAAAATTATATTGTCGTGACAACGCCTTGCAGGAAATATTGCAATTGAATGGTTTTGGTCCTAACTATTATCCCGACTTAGCTGGTTGCGATGCAGCCATCACGGGATGTGAATCGCTGGTTGCCAGAACAGGCTCTATTTTATTGGGCAGCGGAAATGTTAGTGGCAGAACCGTGAGTGTTTATGCGCCGGTACATATTTGTATTGCCTATGCTCACCAGGTTAAGCTGGATATAGCAGATGGTTTAGATGCAATCTTTACTCCTGATAAAAAATATCCTTCTATGGTAACCCTGGCCACAGGGCCCAGTCGAACAGCCGATATAGAAAAAACACTCGTCGTAGGGGTACATGGGCCGAAAGAAGTATATTGTTTTCTAATAGAAGAATAATTGCCCTGCTATGGCAACGCCCGAGAATCAACTTTTATTTGTGTACGGTTCCCTCCGGAGCGGATTTCATCATCCGGCCTATCAATATATTAGCCGGTATTTTATATCGCTGGGTCCGGCACGCGTGAGAGGAACTTTGTATGATATGGGATCCTATCCCGCCGCCCGGCCCGATGGCCCCGGCACGTATATTATTGGCGAACTCTATCAAATCAAACATCCCGATGAATGGGACTGGGCGATTGGTCAGCTGGATGATTATGAAGGAGTGCAAGCAGATGAAGACGGGCCGGCATTATATCTAAGGGCACAGGTAAGTGTTGAACAAGAAACCGGTACCACTCCTGCATGGATTTATTGGTTCGCAGGAGAAGTAAATGGAAAACCAATAGTGGCAAGCGGTGATGTGTTGGAATATCTTCAACGGAAAAATCATTGATGGCATGATACCCGCTCCAGGCAAAAAAATATATTTTATATCCGACTTCCACCTGGGAGCCCCCAATTTTACTCAGAGTCTGGTAAGGGAAAAAAGGGTGGTGGAATTTCTACATGCCATTGAGGAAGACGTTGATAGCTTGTTTATTCTGGGAGATATTTTTGATTTTTGGTTCGAATACAAACAGGTGGTTCCCAAAGGATATACCCGCCTGCTGGGCCGGTTAGCCGAAATGAGTGATAAGGGAATACCCATTCATGTTTTTACAGGGAATCATGATCTTTGGATGCGTGGCTATTTTGAAAATGAACTCCGCATCCGCGTATATCAGGAGCCAAAAATTTTTGAGTGGAGCGGGAAAAAGTTTTTCATTGGCCACGGTGACGGATTGGGTCCCGGTGATTATGGGTATAAGCGATTGAAAAAAATCTTTCGTCATCCGGTATGTCAATGGATGTTCCGGCAGTTACACCCTGACCTGGGAATCGGATTGGCTCAATATTTTAGTCGCACCAGCCGGGAAGCTACCGGTAACAGTGATCAACATTTTCTGGGGGCAGAGAAAGAGTGGCTCATTCAATATTGTTACCGCAAACTTGAACAGCACCCCATCGATTATTTCATTTTTGGGCACCGGCACTTCCCGATAGATTTCAGTTTGAATGAGCGAAGCCGCTATATTAATACAGGGGACTGGATTCGCCATTTTTCCTATGCAGTCTTTAATGGAGAGAGCTTGCAACTCATTCAACCCAATGTTTCCTAATCAATTACCATGCGCCGGCTTTTAGATCAGCATATTCTTAGTAACAGTGTCAGGGATTATCTCTGGGTATTCCTGGTATGTTTGGTGACTTTGTTGTTGATACGATTTGTCTCCTCTTTTCTTGCCAAGTCGTTGTATCGCGGCTTATCTAAAAACCTGCAGCAGGATGCCCGGGAATCTTTTCTCAATCTGGTGCTCAAGCCATTGGATTATTTTCTTTTTTCTGTGGTGGCGTTTATCTCTTTATCGCGCCTGAATTTTCCGACCCTGCTGGATGTCAAGGTTTATCATACAACAAGCCGCGACATGGCAGAGTCTTTTTTTATCGCCTGGCTGATCATTGCTTTTATCTGGTTATGCCGGCGAGGGGTTGATTTCATCGCCCTGATTCTGGAAGAAAAAGCCAATCAAACATCAGATTTGTCAGATAACCAACTGATTATTTTTTTCAAAGATTTTTTCAAACTCATCTTATTACTGATAGGCATTCTCCTGGTATTGCGCTTTTCCTTTAACAAGGAGATTGGCAGTATTTTAACGGGTTTGAGTATTGTAGGAGCCGCTATAGCTCTTGCTGCCAGAGAGAGCATGGAAAATCTCATTGCCTCTTTTATCATTTTTTTCGATAAACCCTTCATTACCGGAGAGCAGGTCAAAGTGGCTCAGTTTACAGGAACCATTGAGAAGATAGGATTACGGAGTACCCGCATTCGTACGCCTGATAAATCTTTGATCACTGTTCCGAACAAACAAATGGTAGATAATATCATTGATAACCTTACCCAGCGAAACCAACGCAGAACAGAGATTAGATTAGAGCTGGATCTTTCTGCCGAGTTAAGCCAATTGGCAGCTTTCTCTCAGCAACTACCCTTGCAGGTACAGCAGTTGGGTCCGGAAACATGTAATATTTATGTGGTCGATTCCGGAAAAAATGCACATGTGGTGCAGGTAGAATATTTCAGTGTTTCCGATGAGCCGTTGCCAGAATACAATAGCACGAAAGAGAAAGTCATCTTTTTATTATTGGAAGAGTTACAAAAGCGGGGCATACAATTAGCTGCTGCCAGTAACCGCCTATCGGTTCAATTGTCGAATGAAGCAGCAGGATGATCAGGGAAGCTTAGCGATGATGGCTGCCAACTCTTTTTCTATATTGCCGGTGCTCCCATATTCTACTACACGACCGACTTCTTTGCCATTTTGCAATACAATAAAAGTTGGCACATTTGTCACATTCCAAATCTGGTGCCAGTTGTGGGGTGCGGTTTTATTCCGATCCAATGCCACCACCTGAATTCGGTTATCCGGATAACCGCTTTTATCTGCCAGCCGATAAAAAATGGGGAGTAGATTTTGCGAATCATGGCACCAGGTGCCGATAAAAATCAGTAGGGTAAATTGTTCTTTTTTCTCGCTGAAAACTTTCACGGCACCCGGGTCTGCTGACCCATATTTTCTGTTCTCCGTCATCCAGGTGAATGCAGGCTCTTTTTCAAGAATAGAGCGATTGAGCGAGCCTTTCATTACAACAGTCTCGGTGTCTGACAGAACCGTGTATTTGGGTCGGGAGGGAATAACCGAACTGGAACAGGAATACAGAAAAAGCAAAGAGGTCAGTAATAGCCCCGACCCAATTGATTGCAACACATATTTCATAGGAAGTATACTGGTATAGAATCTGTCTTAAGGGGTCAACCTGCTTTTCAGCTCGAGCAACAGTGAACGAAAACGATTCAGGGATTGAATCAGCTGATATTCTTTGTCAATGTCTTGCTTGTTGGCTGCCAGGTATTTCTTTGCTCCGTCGATGGAAAATTTCCTTTGCCTCAACAGGTAATAAATCAGTTGCAGGTTCTTGATATCTTCCACCCGAAACAATCGGTCTCCCTTTCTGGTTTTCCGGGGCTGAATAATATCAAATTCATTTTCCCAAAATCGAAGCAAGGAAGTATTTACCCGAAACCAGCCGGCCACTTCGCTGATGGGATAATATAATTTTTCCTTTAGTACCTCGTCGGGCGGAATGGAAATCAGATCTACTTCCGCATCCATATCCCGAAATGATTTTCTTCCTCTTTTTCCTGTACTCAGGGGTATCGGCCTCTTTTTCTTGAGCCGCGGAGATGTTTTTTCTTCCACGATAGTTTCTACATAGACCTGAGTCGGTGGAGTAGGGGCTTTCAGAACAACGGGAGCGGGCGGAGGTGGAGGTGCCGGGAGATTAACTTCCTGAACTGGCTCTTCTCCGAAAGCTGTAAACAAATCCAGTTGTTGAGGCTTTTTTCGCATAGTTAAAATTACAACAACTAATTACATTTCAACCTCTTTGAAGTGCAAGGTGGAAAAACTGCTCTTTTATGTGTGAACTGAAAGCAATGGATTTATTCGGTTACCTGCAGATAGGGAACTAATTTTGTGCTATGAGAATTGCGGTAACAGCCATTTTCCTGAATAGCGGACCGCTCGAGGGGTATGGGCATTATTCCCTTGAATTGTTGCGACAACTGTTGGAACAGGAGGGTGAAAACAGTTTTTTATTTCTATATGATCGTCCGTTTTCCGCACCACTGATACAACATCCCCGGGTTACTCATAGATATATAAAACCTGCCACCCGCCAACCGCTTTCACTGGCTATCTGGTATCACCTGACTGCCTCGAGACTCGTCAGGCGCTGGAAAGCGGACGTTTGGTTGCAGCCCTATGGATTCTCTTCTTTTTGGACAAAGACACCGCAACTTACCATCGTTCATGATCTGTCTTTTTTCCATCTGCCCGGAGCCATCGCCTGGTACCACCGTTGGCATTACCGAATGTTCACGGGTAGAGCGCTTCAAAAAGCCAGTGTTCTGGCAAGTGTATCCACGGCTACCCGCGAAGATATGCTGCGAAATTTCCCATTCTTAAGTGCCAGACCGATTGCTTTACTGCCAGGAGCTGCCCGCAGTGGATTTCGACCCATGGAATGGGAGGAGAAAAATGTGGTGAAACTCAGCTATACCGGTGGACAAGAATATTTTCTGGTGGCAGGCAGTATTCATCCCAGAAAGGATTTACTTACGGTGCTCAAAGCATTTTCCCTTTTCAAAAAATGGCAGAAAAGCAACATGAAACTGGTAATTGCAGGTAGATGGGCCTGGCAAAATGAAGCACTTTTGCAAAAAATCAATACCTATAAATACAGAGACGATCTCATTATTACCGGATATGTAACAGACGAAGAGTTGTTTCGTCTCACCGGTGCCGCCTATGCCTTGATTTATCCTTCACTTTGGGAAGGGTTCGGACTTCCCCTGCTGGAAGCCATGCAAGCGGGAGTGCCTGTGATTACCAGCAACCATGCTGCCTTATTGGAGACGGGTGGAAAGGCAGTTTTATCATTCGATGCCGGTGTACCGGAATCATTGTATGAACAATGCCTGCGTATTTACAAGGATGAATCATTGAAAAATCAACTCATAGCAGAGGGATTTGAACAGACAAAACAATATAGCTGGCAACAGACTGCCGGCGAACTAAACCGACTTTTACTAGAAATGATAGCTGCGAAAAGAAAAAGGGAGAGCGCAGTGGAATAGTGTCAAACCTTGTACTTTTGTCCTTAATTATTGATTATGCCAACTTCTACTATTCAGATTGAGATAGACCTCGACGAAAATAAAGTTCCTCAGCACATCAGTTGGAGGGCATCCGACAGCACAGCAGCGATGGACCAGTCCGCCAAATCGCTTATGGTATCTTTTTGGGATGGGGCTGACAAGTCTGCTTTGCGAATTGACTTGTGGACCAAGGAAATGATGGTGGATGAGATGGCCGATTTTTTTTATCAGAATATGATGGGGATGGCAGATACTTATCTGCGGGCTACCCGACACGAAGAATTGGCCAGCGACATGAAAGATTTTGCCCGAAGTTTCTATAAAAAATTCAGGGCCACACAATTGGAACAAAACAAATAAAACTGTTGATATGAGTTTGGAAGCGAAAGTGATGGAACAAATGAAAGAAGCCATGAAGAGCAAGAATGAAGCCATGCTTCGTGGTTTGCGTGCCATCAAAGCAGAAATCATCAAAGCCAAGACAGAACCCGGCGCTGGCGGCGAACTGACGGATGAGGCAGCCCTAAAAATGTTGCAAAAAATGGTGAAGTCCAGAAAAGACTCCCTGCAAATTTATCAAGAGCAAAACCGAGCGGATCTGGCACAAAAAGAGCAAGAGGAGATAGATCTCATTCAACAATTTTTGCCGCAACAGTTGAGCGAGCAGGAGCTGGCTGAAAGACTGAAGGCAATCATAGCCCAGACAGGTGCGACCGGTCTGCAAGACCTGGGTAAGGTGATGGGACTGGCCACTAAGGAGTTGGCCGGACAAGCCGACGGTAAAGCCATTTCTGCGCTGGTAA
>JBIIRN010000025.1:0-15158 GCA_044341525.1 Sediminibacterium sp.
GCCATATCTGGTCGCGTACCCGACCGGCCTTCTTTAATTAGCAAAGTGTTAGAAGACATTTAACTTTGTTTAATATTTATAACAAAAGATTAAACAAAATGTTGTGCGAAAATGCGAAAAAAAGGGGAAAAATCTCAAAAAAACCTAAAAAAACTATAAGTGTTTAATTATCACCTCTTTATGATGACAAATTCTACTCTTCGATTGGTTGTTCGATCTTCCTCGGTTATTTCCTCAGCAACGATTTTTTGGCTTCCTCCCATACCCTTATAAGACAAACGGCTGGCTGGAATACCATTATTGATGAGGTAAAGGTAGATTTCCCGGGCCCGGTTACGGGAAAGCAGCTTTTCTCCGGTGTCAAGGTCAAGTCCGTCTTCATTCACTGCCGAACAACACACATGCCCCCGGATTTCTACTTCCAGTCCGACATTATTTTTCATTACTTCCAGCACCGCCTGCAGGGTGGGCTGTGAGGAGGGAAGCAACAGATGCCTTCCTCCCTCAAAATTCAGGTTGTTCAGGACGATAGCAGATTTGCCTTCATGTATTTGTTCCTGAATCGTAACTGCAGAGGTGATACGACTGGTGGCGGGGTCTGCTTTTGGAGCCGGCTCGATAGCAACAGGTGGTTTTGAATCATTGGCTTTGCCCCGGATTTCTACTACCCGGTTAAGATCCCTTCTTCTGTTTGGGTCGGCTACATCGGCTGCTAAAAGATTTCTTTTTCCTAATGCAGTGAGGGTGGTGAATTGTTCGCGGTTCAAGCCTTGTGCAATCAAATAATTGATAACTGTTGTGATACGCCGGGCTGATAAACTATCGTTGTAGAGATGACTTCCTCTTTCATCGGTTCTTCCGGTAAGTGTAATTGAGTTGTATGTTGTCAGCACTTTAGCCAGATTCCGGAGTTGAGAGGTAGCTGAGGGAGTAAGGCCGTAACGGTCAAACTCGAAATAGATATTTCCAAACAAACTGTCAGTTTGTGCTATTCCTGAAAAAGAAAACAGACAGAAAAGTATAGTAGGTAGAATTCGTTTCATAGGAATTATCCGGATGTACTTTAAAGGTACATCCCCTGAAACATTATTCATCCCATCGAACAAGTCCTAACAATTTTTTACCTAAATCATTCAGCTCAGCGGTTGAATAACGGGTCTTCTCCCAGTTCCGCGGATCGCCGGGGAAAGCATATCCTTCCGGCGCTATGCGATCTTGCCAGGAGCGGATGCGCCATTGGCGAAGCGGCTCATTGTCTTCTTCAGCAGGCATCATCGAAATGTATTGAGCGATGCGAACTTTGTTTTGGCTTAGGTTGGGCCGGATACCATGCGGTTCCAGACTATTGAAGATGAGGAGGTCACCGGCTTCCAGTGGAACTTTTACCAGTTCCAGTCCGGTAATATCCGGCATGAAATGGTTCCTGTCTTCGGGTTGGGAGAGTTTCCAGCTGTGATAGTTGCGGAAAAGTTCCGGCACACACTGAAATCCACCCATTTGCTCATCTGTCTGATCGGCCAGTGCCAGAACCCCTTGCACATTGACAGGATTGGTTTCAGGATCGTAATCCCAGTGGATAAAACCTTTGTATTCAAATCCGGGTCTAATCGGGAAATTCAGGTTAGCCCTGTCGATGCTTACCCATAGTTTTTCGGTTCCCCAGATATCTACAAAAGCATCATAAATGCGCTGTACCTGTCGGTTGCTCCAAAGTTGTTGGTGGTTGTAAACTTCAACCATACCGGTGTTCGCCAGCTCCTTCATTTTCATTTCAGCCCTGGGGGCAGTATACCAGGTAGAGGAATCATTCGGATCTTTTTCCTCAAATTCCCAGAGAAAAGCAGCAGTGGCTGCCGCCTGTTCATTAGAAACGGCATGCTTGATTACGATGTATCCATTGTGTTTCCAAAACGCCCAGTCCTCTTCACTCAAAACACGCAGTGGTTTGCCGTTACTGCGATCATTGAGTTGTAGGTGACTGCTTTTGGCTGTGGAAGGGTTGCCGGGGATATCGAGGTGAGCATTTTCCGGTGCCATCGTGGGCGTCATTGTCGGCACCATTGTTCTGTTTTCCATCGCGCATTTATTTAATGAGGGTTTTCAGGGTTTCAGTAATGATCTGCATGGTTTGCGGGCCAATACTCATTCCTGTCAGATAATTACTATGAGGTATTTTATTCCCTGCTTCAAAATATCCGGGTTTGAGAATATAGCCCAGGGCATCCATAGAAAGTCCCAGCACCATTTTAGGTCCGTTGTTTTTCATCAGGGCGCGTGTACTGAAACTCAGTGCAGGAGAAGTTTCTCCGGGGTGGGTAGCCATTGCTCCATTTCCAATGGCCAGGTAAGCAATTTCAGAATCAACGGAATCGCTGAAGACGCGCTTGATAACACCTACCTGTGAGAGCTGTCGGAATCCTGCGTTTTGTAAGGGAAATTTTACCGGCTGACTCCGAAAAATTAACTGGCTATTATTGAGTGTTTGTGGTTGTTTTAATCGATTGAATACATATTGGCCGAGTCTCTCTCCGATTCGCATGGCCTGCTCATAGGTTTTTGGTACGTCTTCCGGCTGTACCCAGCCTCCGATGGCACCTTGCAGAAAAAGATTGGTTCCACCCTGAGTTGAATCGAGGTATCGATAAAAGCCGCCTACATAATCAGCACTGGCGCCCTTTGCCACATCATCGAGGATGGTAGGGTGACAGGCGAAGTTGACAAGCGTGGCAATGTTTTTATTCAGGGCATCCTTGAATTGCAGGATGGTAACAGTTCGATCGAGTAATCCGGGTTCGGAAATGTTTTTAACCCAATCTTCTCCGAAGCTTCCTACCGCATAGCGGGCAATTCCTGATCGGCGGTTGTTCCAGGCCTTTTGAATGGCAAGTGCAGACTGGCTGACTATTTTATTCAGGTGAGCTTCGTTGATGCCGCAGTGCATCAGATTTTCCCCCCAAATACCCACCACATCGGGACCGGAGTGGGTATGGGTCGAAGAAAGAATAATTTGATTCACCGGGAAGGAGGGAATGGCTTTTGCCACCAGCTCTCTTATTTGTAACAACTGCGGATACATTAATCCGATGCAGTCTACCGTTAAAAAGGCAACGCTGGTTGATGAATTGCTGATAACAACTGCTTTTGCATACAGGTTATCGGCTACATCGATGAACTTTCGGTTGTTTTTGCCTCCGGCAAAAAATAGACTATCTCCCTCCGGGTTGATGGTCTCCTGTGCAGCCCCCACCCTGAAATTTTGTGCGGCTGCCGGTAGAAGGAAAATCCCGCCCAACAATGCCAATCCTATCGTTTTTTTCATCTGACCTTGTATTTCATTCAAAAATTACACAGATATTTCGAAGCAGTCAAGTAATTTTCCACTTCTTTCTTAACTTACCATCAAATTATTTCGCATGGCGGATAACAGCAAATTATTAGAAACCGTACAAACGGGCTACACATTTAAGGGGGAACATGTAAAAATCGGCAGGGCTATGCTGAATGGGGAAGTGGTACCGGATGCCGATGTTTTTCTGCCGCTGAAGACGCTGAACCGGCACGGTTTGATTGCCGGAGCGACCGGAACCGGGAAAACCAAGACCCTGCAAATGATCAGTGAATGCCTGAGTGACAATAGTATTCCTGTTTTGCTGATGGATATCAAGGGTGACCTGAGTGGTATTGCTGCCGCCGGTTCGGCCAATGATAAAATCAATACCCGATACCAACAGCTGGGGATGGAATATAAGCCGGCTGCTTATCCCGTTGACCTCATGACACTCAGTAATGAGAAGGGAATACGCATGCGAGCCACTGTTACCGAATTCGGCCCGGTACTATTGAGCAAAATTCTGGGCTTAAATGATGTGCAGGGGGGCTTGGTGGCATTGATCTTTAAATATTGTGATGACAACCAAATGCCCTTGCTGGATTTGAAGGACTTTATCAAAGTATTGCAATACATCGGAGATGAAGGCAAGCAGGAAATTGAAAAAACGTATGGAAAGATTTCTACGACCTCTACCGGAACGATTCTGAGAAAAGTAGTGGAATTGCAGCAACAGGGGGCCGATCGTTTTTTTGGGGAAAGAAGTTTTGATGTGGAGGATCTGCTGCGCATCAGTTCAGATGGAAGAGGAATGGTTCATGTGTTAAGGGTAACGGATATGCAGGATAGGCCGAAATTATTCTCCACCTTTATGTTACAATTGTTGGCTGAATTATATGCTACTTGTCCGGAAGAGGGGGACCTCGATAAGCCCAAGCTGGTGATGTTCATTGATGAGGCACACCTCATTTTCAATGAAGCAAGTTCGGCGTTGTTGCAGCAGTTGGAAACAGTGATTAAGCTAATTCGCTCAAAGGGCATTGGTATTTTCTTTTGCACCCAGAATCCGCAGGATATTCCTGCAGCGATATTAAGTCAGTTGGGATTAAAAGTGCAGCATGCTTTGCGTGCCTTTACTGCTGCGGACAGAAAAACCATCAAGCAAGCAGCTGAAAATTTTCCGGTATCAGATTTTTATAAAACAGATGAGTTGCTCACTCAGTTAGGAATTGGAGAGGCGCTGGTCACCCTGTTAAATGAAAAAGGTATTCCCACGCCTCTGGTGCATACTTTATTGTGTGCGCCTCGAAGTCGCATGGATGTGTTGACGGATGCCGAAATCGATCAATTGGTGGCAGGAAGTAAACTGGCTACCAAGTATGCAAAGGAAATTGACAGCGACAGTGCTTACGAAATTCTTACCCGCAAGTTAGAAGAGGCGGCTGCTGCTGCGCCACCACCGGAAGAGAAGCCCGCTGCCGGTTCAGCAGGCAGAACTGCCCGAGAACCTTCTTTCTTTGATAACCCGGTTGTAAAGCAAGTGGGAAGAACTGCTGCCAGCGTTATTACGCGAAGTTTATTGGGGGCATTGGGTTTGACCGGAAGATCGAGAAAAAGATAGGAGAAAAATTAACTGACCCCGCCTGTTTTTAGATCTGCGAATTCAGTGCTAAGGTTGCTTCTTTTAAAATCTCAAAGGCAGTCTCAGCCATTCGGTTACATCGGTTGTCAAGTAGGGGATTGATTTCGGCTACTTCGAGGGTAACCACAGGTAAACATCCAATCAATTCAGTAATTAAATCGCTGACTTCCTCCGGCGAGAAACCATGGGGTACCGGCGTGCCGGTGCCACGGGAAACCTGTTCGCAGTCCATACTGTCTACATCAAATGAAATATATATCATGTCGCAGTCCTGCAAAATTTGTCGGGTCTCCTCTACGCAAACAGAGATACGCTGATGACGAACCGTGTCTAGAGTAAATACCAGCACTTTGTTTCTTTCCAGCCAGTTGGCTTCTGCTGATTCATAATCGCGGAGTCCGAAATAAACCAGGTGTTGTGGCAATAGTTTGGCTCCGGGGATGCCGATATTTTTCATTTGCTTCCAACATTCGGCGGTATTCTTTTCCGGCTGATTGATTTGACAAGCCAGGTTGTCTTCTGATAATGCGGCGGCGAGGGGCATGCCATGTATATTACCCGAAGGCGAAGTATAGGGTGAATGAATATCTGCATGCGCATCGATCCAGATAACGCCCAGTTTTTTTTCCGGGAAAGCAGCTTTGATACCGCTCATGGTTCCGAGTGCAGAGGAATGATCACCGGAGAGAACAATCGGGCGATGACCATCTTTAAGGGACTTACTTACAGCCAGCGCAAGTCTCTCACATTGTTCTGCTACGTGTTCAATTCTTTTGGCAAAGGTGTTGGTGTTTTTGTGGTAGATGGTTTCGTTGCGGGTAGGAACATCTACAAACAGGTGTCTGTTGAAGTAGTCATCTCCAGAATTGATAGCGGCTATTTCGAGTGCATCAACACCTAAATCAGACCCCCGAGTTCCTGCACCGATATCAGAACGGTTTTTAATCAGTTGAATGGCCATGTGCAAAGGTAAGCAGGGACCATCAGCCACTGAAATCACATTATATTAAATGGAGATGAATTATTGGGCTCTTTTTACATCCACTTGGCCAGGTAGCTTTTGTAGGCAGCTCTTAGTTCGGCAATTACTTTTTCGAGAGAAGAGATTTCCGCTCCGATGGACTCATTTTCAGTTAAGAGGCGTTCGTCTACTTTACCGGCATGGTTCTTGGCATTATCTGCAGTTTGCAAGTGGTGCCGGTGGATTCTTGTTTCCAGCTCTTCCATATTTTTCTTCTGAACAAAAAACTGATTTTGAAAATGTTCGGCTTCTGCGAGTGCCTCCCGGGAAGTGTTTTTGCTTACCACCTCACTGAGAAGTTTTTCTAATAACTGAATTTCTTGTTCATAAAACTTGAGTAAATGTTGAAGCTCTGAAGGATGATTGGGCAGATTTAAAACGGAGGTGTAAGACATAAAAATCAATTGATGGTGATGAATGATACACCAAAGCTACCTCTCGAATTATCCTTAAAAAATGACATTTGTCATTCCTTTGCCTGTTTATAAACGGGAAGCCCACAATTTTAATTCACAGTAAGAAAAATTCTTTCTTCTCTTACCTGGCCGGCCGAATCCTCTCATTGGATTGATTTTCAATTGTCTTAAGCTGTTTTACCGGCAGAATTGGTTCATTTTGAAAGAAAGTGAACAATCCCGAATTTATTGATAAACAATAACTAACGAATTTAAAGTTTGATTATCGAACTATTTAAATCAATCATTCATGAAAAGGCTATTTTATCTTCTGTCACTGGGCTTTTTAGTGTCATGTGGCAACCCTGCTTCTACTGACAAGTCCGGTTCGGCGCAGGCGACCGTTTATTTTAATGGCGACATTATTACCATGGAGGGCGATTCAGCTGTTTATGTGGAGGCGTTGGTAGAAAAGGAGGGTAAAATAACTTATGTAGGAAATAAAGCAGGCGCTTTGCAATTAGCGGGTCAGGATGCCAGAGAGGTTGATTTAGGCGGGAAGACACTGCTGCCCGGGTTTATAGATGCCCATGGCCATATGGTTTATTATGGTAAAAATTTAATGGATCAATCTTTGTCAGGAGTAAAAGATATTCCTGAATTGATTGATCGCATGAAATCGCATGCCGAGCGCATGCCTGCAGATGCCTGGATTGTTGGTATGGGATATGCACCTGCCAAGATGAAAGAGTTGCGTCATCCATCGGCAGATGAACTCGATCAGATTTCCAAAGACAGACCCGTACTTATCGTTCATTCCTCCGGTCATGGTGGTTCTATGAATCATGCACTGATGAAGCTATTGAAGATTGATGAAAATACAGTAGATCCGGAGGGAGGGGAGTATTTGCGGGAGAAAGGAAGCAAAATGCCTTCCGGACCGATGGAAGAAACTGCATTGATTGAGGTAAGAAACCGTCGTCCGCCATTTTCTGCCGAGTCAGCAGCCCGTGTAATCACAGAAGCCAGTAAGACATGGGCCAGTTATGGTCAGACTACTGCCATGGAATGCGGCCTGGGTCTTGGCGCCGACGATATATCCATTGTCGAAAATGCCATTGATAAAAATTTACTTCCATTGGATCTGATCGTTTTTGCCAAAGAGTCGAATACAGACGAGGTAATCAATGCTGCTTATGGAGTGAGTGAATCTTATAATAATTCGAACACTTCCAATTCAAGTAAATTATTAAGTAATCGGGTTGATCTTGATAAACGTTACATCAATAGGGTACGTCTGGGTGGCATCAAGTTTTGGCTGGATGGAAATCCGGCACTTGCCTGGATGTCTCAGCCCTATGCAGTTCCTCCGCCCGGCAGGGATAAAGACTACAAAGCATATGGTCAGATACCCGATTCCCTCCTGTTTGCTTTTTTTGATAAATACTGGAAGACCAACATGCAAATCAATATGCATGTGTTGGGGGATCAGGCCCTTGAGCAGGCATTAAAGGCCATTGAAGCGGCAATTCAAAAACATGGTATGAGCGATCACCGTCCTGTATTTGTTCATTGTGGCTATGCTCGTCCCGATCAGATTTCCCGTATCAAGGCAATAGGAGGTATACCCACCTTTTTATCCATCGGATTATATGT
The DNA here is from genome assembly GCA_044341525.1 of Sediminibacterium sp. Taxonomy (GTDB): domain Bacteria; phylum Bacteroidota; class Bacteroidia; order Chitinophagales; family Chitinophagaceae; genus Sediminibacterium. The sequence continues at coordinate 8,043 of JBIIRN010000025.1, forward strand.
TCAGGGAGATGAAATTGAAAAGATGTGGGGCAAGGAAAGGGCTTCCAACGGGATGGCTGCCCAATCTATGTTAAAAGAAGGAATTCCCTTTTCGCTTTCACATGATGCTCCTATTTCGCCCCCCAAGATTATGCCCTTAGTAGCAGCTGCGGTAAATCGCAAAACCAATACCGGTCGGGTTATTGGGGCACACCAACGCATTTCTGCCTACCTCGCTTTGAAAGGAGTAACCTATTGGGCTGCCTATCAGATTAAAGAGGAAAAGTCGAAGGGAACTCTAACCGTTGGTAAACTGGCTGATTTAGTGATACTAGAAAAAAATCCGATGAAAGTGAGCGAAGATGATATTGCCACTATCCAGGTGATGGAAACCATCAAAGAGGGAAAATCTATTTTTCAGTTTACTCCGGCTATGGCAATGAGGGAACCCATGTTGGCCGATCATAACCATGATGCCGGTAGCCGCCCTCCTCTTTCCCAAAAACAACGTCAGCTGCTTATTAACCTCATTCAGCAGGCCAATCAATAAAATGCAGTTAATACTTCAGATGCTGATGAATAGAGATACCACCCCAAGGAGAATTTTTATTTTACTGCTCCGGGGCTCAGTCTCCCGCTCCCATCCTGTCGCTGTCTGATAGCTCTGTTCAGTTATATATGGGGGGGAGTCTCAAGACCACCCTGTTGTTATCCGATCGAAGAATAGCACCCGGAAGCGGTACTGCCTACTTTTTATTACCCGGAGATGCCACCGGGGTAGAGGGAACTTTTGATATGAATGCCCGACCGAGTATGATTTATTTTGCAGCCAAAGGACCCAAGCTGGGGTCTTTTCAAACAGGTGCGAAGATGGTTTTTAATTTCATCAAAGACCTGTCAGACCCGGCCTATGGGTTATTGCCTACTTTGCTGTATGTAGACCTGAAAAATGAAAGATGGAGATTCGCATTGGGTCAGCAGATGGACGTATTTTCTGAACGGATACCACAGATGATTGATGGGTATTTTGCGTTGGCTGCATCAGGTTGCGCCGGCAATAGTTCGCGCGGACAGATCAGGGCAACGCATTATATTCCTTTGACTAATAAATCTAAGCTTTCACTAACGTTGGCCGCTGCTCAGCCTGTGACGACCTACTTTTCAAAAGACCTGAAAAATAATTCTGAAAACAGGGGAATACCCAATATAGAATGGGCTGTAAAATTTGAGACCGGGAAAGATGAGCAGGCCTTGGTGCCCTTTCAGGCACTGGAACTCGCCGTTTCCGGAGTAACAGGTACTTATCGGGTATTTAGAAATGATACACTGGCAGGCACCATCGTTAATACCCGAATCAATCAGCCGAAGGTGATGGGAATATGTGGTGAATATGCTTTTCGACTCGGAAAAAAAATAGGTATACAGGGCGAAGTCTATGCCGGTCAGGCACTGGGGAACTATATGGGGGCTGTGTTACAGACTACCAAGGGCAATAGGGATGAAGAGGTACGCAGTACCGGTTTTTGGTCAGAAGCCGCTGTTTACTGGAAGAAGAACTGGCAATCCAGAATTGGTTATGGACAAGATGTTTGTAAGCGCGAAGATCTGAAAGGACTGGGAATTGAAAAGAATAGTACCTGGTACGGGAATCTGATCTGGGATATCAATAGCGTTTTTTCTACCGGAATAGAGCTCACTTATAAGTCAACCGAGTATGTCGGACTAAGAAACAATCAGGGCATGACTGCCATGTGTATGTTTCAGTTTTCTTTCTGATCGAAAGTTGATAAAATTTATTTCGAATCTTTTCCTTCCTGCTTAAAGTAGGCAGAAGGGGTTTTGCCAGTTCTTTTTTTGATAGCAGAAATAAATGAAGTTCTGGAATTAAACCCCGCCATTTTTCCTAATGCCTCCAGTGTGTACCTGTGAAAGTTCGATTCCTGTTGCATTAATTCTGTCAGATAAGTGAAACGATGGTCGTTGATCCAATCATTAAAATTTTTTTCGTACTCCTGGTTGATGAATGCGGATACCTGATAAAGAGGAATATTAACTTCTTTTGCCAGGTCATGAACCCCATAGCCTTGTCGGCAATAGGGCTTTTGGTTCAACAGATGTGATTCGATTATGGTTTTCATTCTCTTTCCTTCTTCAGCTGAAAGAGAGATTTTTTTACATTCATCTGTTTCGGTGACTTCAGTCTTCTGTAACTCCTGCTCATGTAACTGGTTCCAGCCAACCATGCCATACAATATGACCGGTTTTGCAAATAAATAGGCCGCAATGAAAAGAATCGAAAAGCAGATGGTTAGTACAATCAATGTGCCCAGGGTTACCTGGGTGAAAATGTGCAATAAGGTTTCAATGAGCAGCAGGCCATAAGAAAAAACCAGTACATAGGTAAACCAGTTGAGCCAGCGAATGTTTTCGGCATTTTTATTTTTTAATTCGGGCTGTAAATTCAATTGTTCCTTCCATTTTTTCAGAAGTAGGAATTGGAATACAATAAAAGTTACACCTGTCATCAATCGAAACAAGGCAGCCCATCCCGGCGGCAGCCAGCCTTCCGGTTCGGCAGCAATATTTTTTATTTCACTCATTGCGGCGTTTACCACCCTTAGTTTTCCTTCACCCGAAAGAAAGAGAAAGGGCAGTCGGTGTAATTGGTAAAGTATGGCAGGTAAAAAAAAGAGCCAATCTGTTTTTTTTAGCCGAAATGCCTGCGTGACAATGCTTCGAACATATAAATAGGCGAGGGGACCGATACAAAATGCGGCGAAAGACAATAAACGATATAAGTAGGGATAGGAAAGATAAAAAGAAGTAAGGTAGAGAGCATTACCAATCAGCGGAATAGAAATCGCCGTAAGTATACCTGCCAGTAGGCGTGCTGCCAGTAAATTACCGCGATTAATACTAATTAAAATCACCCCCGCCAGCAGTCCTAATAATCCACAAGAAAAAGGTAATACGAAAAAATAAGCTGTTATGGGCTGCATGCTGTTGATGGCTGAACTTCTATTGCAAAATAATTGTTCTGTCTGTTTATCCCAAATCCTTTAGCAGGTAAAATGAATGGAAAGTTTGGAAGCAGACAGGTAAAACCTAAAGCAACGATTAATTCTTTACGGGTGATTCAATGACCTGCTGATAAAACCAGATCATCCTATCCAAATCTTTTATACCTATGCGCTCATCAATTCCATGAAAGCCCTTCATGTTCTGAAGAGCGGAAAAATTTAGCACCGCATCACTGAAGTCTCTGAAATACCTGGAGTCAGAAGCGCCTATCATAAGAAAAGGACTCACCACTACATCGGGAACAGCTCTTTTTATTATGCTTTCAATTTGTAAAAATGCCGGATCTGTAAATGGAGTGATAGACGAGGGCTCGAATAGGGAAGTAGTTTGCTTTTTTATTGTCACGCGGTCATCATTGACGGCTTTTTTTACAAATGCCAGCACATCATCACTGGTTTGTCCCTGTAAAATACGGCTGTTAAATGTTGCCTTCGCAATGGTAGGAATCACATTGTCTTTGATACCGGCCTGCACAATAGTAGGTACCAGGGTGGTATGTATCAGCGCATTGGTTTCCTTGCTCTTTTCCATCTGCATTTTTACCAACGGTGCCGTGAGCCATAGATTTTGGGTCACCATTCTTTTTAGAAATGAGCCGGGTGCATTTGTACGCCGAATCATTTCCTCCACCACCGGAGTGATGGTTCCCGGAATCGGACTTTTGCGTATCGCTACAATCGCCTTGTTCAACACATCTATGGCTGTTTCCTGTGCAGGCATGGAAGAATGACCACCGGGAATCTCTACACTCAGGTCAATATTGGTATACCCTTTTTCCGCCGTAGCGATGATTGCAACCGGCCGGCTGATATCTTTGAAATGTTCTGTATCAATTTGTCCGCCCTCGTCTAAAACCAGTCCCGGCCGAATTTTTTGATCCCTCATCCAGTTACTGATAACGCGGGCCCCTCTTTTTCCCGCTACTTCCTCATCATGTCCCATTACCAGATAAATCGTTCTTTCCGGAACATAACCTTGCTGCAATAATTTTTCCACGGCCTCCAGTATCGCGATGACATTCGATTTATTGTCAACAGCACCCCTGCCCCAGATGGTATCATTTTTTATGGTGCCTCCAAAACTCGGTACCGTCCAGTTTTTTTCAGCAGCCGGCTCTACCGGAACCACATCCGTATGTGCCATCAGCACCCAGGGTGCCAGACTGCTATCCTTGCCCTTCCATTCATAGAGATAGCTGAACTCATTGAAAATTTGACGCTTTAATGTCTGGTGAATGAGTGGATAGCTGCTTTCTAAAAATTGCCTGAATGCTACAAATTCGGCAGTATCAATGGGTAAGGTATCACCCTTAGAAACAGTTTTAATTTGTAAGGCCCTGCTCAGGTGCTGTACGGCAGAGTCACCCGCAGCAGGAACTTTCTCAATCACCACATTTCGATCGGGCTCGTTTTTTTTAGGAGTGTTGAAAACGAGAATTCCGGCCAGCACCAGCACGCCCGTCAGTAAAAAATATCGAATGAGCTTTCCCATGATTTGGTATTTATTCAAATATAATTCATTCGGGTGTTACATCGGATAGCTATATTCTCTTAGGAAATAGTATTTTCAATGATGCAAAAAATCAAAGGTGTTTTACTGTTGCTTTTGCTGGTATCTCAAGTGAAGGGACAAACCGATGGGGTTACAGCAGTTATTGATTCACTGATGAAAACAAAACCTGTGGTGGGTTTAGCAGTCGCAGTAGTAAAAAACAATCGAATTATTTATGAACAGTCATTCGGGTATAAAAACCTGGAGCGAAATATTCCACTTACCAATGACTGTATGTTTCGGATTGCCTCCATTTCGAAATCTTTTGCTGCTACTGCCATTCTTCAGTTACAGGAACAAGGAAAATTATCTATCGACCAGGATGTTAGTAAACTGATTGGCTTTCCTGTTCGAAATCCCCGCTATCCGGATAGTCTCATTACCCTTCGACTGATGATGTCACATCTTTCTTCTATTAATGACAGTCAGGGTTATTTTTCCCTCGATGCTATCCATCCCGATAAAAGTACTAAGTGGAGTGATGCGTACAGCAGCTATGCACCGGGCACAAAATTTAATTACTGCAATCTGAATTATAATATGATCGGTGCTATCATTGAGAGCGTATCCGGGGAGCGTTTTGATCAATATATTTATCGTCATATCCTCGCACCCTTGCGATTGACCGGAGGATATAATTTAGATGAGATTGACACTTCCCGGCTGGCTTCTATTTACGAATACCGGTCTGACTCTGGCAAGTTTGTGCTGTCTCCCGGTGCCTATGCATCCCGAACCAAGGAGATTGCGGCCTATCAGTTGGGTTATTCCACGCCCTTGTTTTCGCCTACCGGCGGAATGAAAATCAGTGCAGAAAATTTGGCCCGTTATATGGTCATGCACAGCAGGCAGGGGAAGTCAGCGGGCAAAAGGATTCTCTCTCGTAAAAACGCCCGGTTGATGCAGACTCCCCAGCTGGAAACATCCGGGTATGGATTTGCCATCGAAACAGCAGATAAGATTTTGCCGGGTAAAGTTCTTTGGGGGCATACCGGCTCTGCTTATGGGTTGCATAGTGCCATGTTTTTTCAGCCGGATGAAAAATTTGGTTTTGTACTAATCAGTAATGGTTGCCCGCCCGGTAATACAGGGGGTGTTAATTCTTTTTTACACCAGGTGATGGGCGTGCTTTACCGGCAGTTGATTTTGCAATCAGCTGATTAAATGCTGTTAGTTCAGTTGAAAAGGAGGGGGTGTTAAGGAAGAGCCGCGATAAATTTTTCACAATACTCTTTTATCTCCTGCCGCACTTCCCTGAATTTTTGCTGAATTTCTTCTTCGGTTCCGGTAGCTTTTGCCGGGTCAGGAAAGTTATGGTGTAAACGTGTAGCATGGCCCGGAAAGACGGGGCATTTTTCCTGCGCATGGTCACACACAGTGATGATATAGTCAAAGGGGAGGTGCAGGTATTCGTTCAGGTGATTCGATGTGTGATGTGAAATATCAATGCCATCTTCCTGCATCGTAGCGATGGCTCTGGGGTTCACCCCATGTGTTTCTATGCCGGCACTATACACTTCTACCTTTTCACCTCCGAAGTACTGAAGATACCCATGTGCGATTTGGCTGCGGCAACTGTTACCGGTGCAGAGAACTAAGATTCTTTTCATGCTTTTCTTAATATTTTTTCCATTTTTTTGCCTTTGGCCAATTCATCTACCAGCTTATCGAGATATCGAACTTCACGGGTGAGTCTCGTTTCTATGAGTTCTATCCGATAACCGCATATTATACCTGTGATGAGATGGGCTGCCGGATTAATTCGGGCCTGTTCAAAGAAGGTTTGAAAACTCACTTTTTCTGCAATTAATGCCGATAATTTTTTTTCATCGAATCCCGTGAGCCATTTGATTACCTGGTGCAGTTCTTCTTTTGTTCTGCCCTTGCTCTCCGCCTTTTTGATATAATGCGGGTAGACACTTGCAAAACTCATCTGAGCAATCTTCTGGTCATGTTCCGGGGTAGTATACATATGTGTTGACTATCAATTATCAACAAGTAACGGAATTAAAACCAATTTGATCTACTTCCGATGACTTTATCCTTTTTAATAATCGGGTCTCAAACAAAATTCTGTTTTTTTCGAATTCAATATTCCGGTTCATGTTATAAAATAAATAAATTTAGGACTCAAACTTACTTCATGAAGCACGTCTATTATGTGGGTGACTGGGCTGTACTTACCGGGCCCGTATTTGCAGAAACCCCTTTTCATCATAGTCCCAAAGGCCTGGAGATCTTTAATTATGGAGTTTGGCTCAAAGAGGCATTGGAGAAAGATCCCGACTATGAGGTTAATTCGGTACCTGCCTGGGATTTTTATAATCAGTTGGGTCCGGGTGATTACGAGAATATTCTGCGTGATTACCAGCTGATCATCTTCAGTGATGTGGATGCTAAACTTTTTCAACTTTCCCCCAAATTTTTTGATCGCAGCAAATTTGGTAAAGAGATATTGACCTTCCCCGACCGCATTCGGCTTTCAGTAGAGCATGCCCATGCAGG
>JBIIRN010000186.1:0-4440 GCA_044341525.1 Sediminibacterium sp.
CACTTTATTGGGTGCAGAGGAATGGGGGGTTGCTACTGCTGCACTGGTCGTAGAAGGATGTATCCTGATGCGCAAATGCCACCTCAATACCTGTCCCGTCGGTGTTGCCACCCAGGATCCTGAATTGAGAAAAAGATTCACCGGCAATGCTGATCATGTCGTTAACTTTTTCCAAATGCTCACGCAGGAATTGCGGGAATTAATGGCAGAACTGGGCTACCGGTCGATTGAAGAAATGGTGGGACAGGTAGATGGATTGGAAATGAGGGAATCAATTAATCACTGGAAATACAGCCGGCTAGACCTCTCAGCCATTTTATACAAAGAACCTTCAGCAGCTACTACCGGCTTGTATCACCAGGAAGAACAGGACCATGGTTTGACGGGGGTGCTGGACTGGCAATTGCTGGCTGCAGCATCGCCGGCATTGAAGGATGGGAAAAAAGTAACTGCCTCCTTCCCTATAAAGAATACGGATCGTGCAACCGGTACCCTGCTTTCAAATGAAATCAGCAAATTATATAAAGCAGCGGGACTTCCGGAAAACAGCCTTCACTTTTCATTTAATGGTACTGCGGGACAAAGTTTTGGGGCCTTTAATACCCGCGGAGTAACCTTGGAACTCGAAGGAGATGCGAATGATTACTTCGGTAAAGGACTCAGCGGTGCACGTCTCATTGTTTATCCCTCAAAAAATGCGAGCTATGTTCCGGAAGAAAATATCATTATCGGTAACGTAGCATTTTATGGTGCCACATCAGGAGAAGCATTCATCCGCGGAAAAGCGGGGGAACGTTTTGCGGTGCGCAATTCAGGAGCCAGGGTGGTAGTAGAAGGAGTTGGCGATCATGGCTGTGAGTACATGACCGGAGGAATTGCGGTGGTATTGGGTGCTACCGGAAGAAATTTTGCTGCCGGCATGAGCGGAGGAATCGCTTATGTATATGATGTGACCGATCAGTTCACCAGGAATTGTAACCGGGAAATGGTTGATCTGGATCCACTCGATGCTGAAGACGCTGATCTATTGCAGGAAATGCTGCGCCGACATTATCACTTTACAGGTAGTAGCGTGGCAGGATTTATTTTATCGGATATCGGTCAACAGCTGAAGAATTTCATCAAGGTATTTCCAAGGGACTATAAAAAAGTATTGCAGGGCGGTGAGTTGAGTGGAAAGAAGATGCTTACAGATAAATCAAGATAAGTAAATTGTTATGGGAAAGCCGACGGGATTTTTAGAATTCACCAGAGAAACACCGGAAAAAATTAAACCGGAAGAAAGGATACAGCATTATCGTGAATTTGTATCTCCCTACCGGGAGGAGACGCTCAATCAGCAGGCAGCCCGTTGCATGAATTGTGGTGTTCCCTTTTGCCATTCAGGATGTCCCCTGGGTAATGTTATTCCTGAATTCAATGACGCTGTTTTCCGAAAAAACTGGCAGGAGGCTTATGAGATACTTTCTTCTACCAATAATTTTCCTGAATTCACCGGAAGGATTTGTCCGGCCCCCTGTGAAACAGCCTGTGTATTGGGTATCAATCAACCTCCGGTAAGCATTGAAGAAATTGAGAAGCACATCATTGAAATTGCTTTTGAGAAAGGTTATGTGATTCCCCGAATACCAACGATGAGAACAGGAAAAAAGGTAGCTGTGATTGGATCAGGTCCGGCTGGATTAGCAGCGGCAGCTCAATTAAATCAGGCCGGACATCAGGTGACTGTATTTGAGCGAGAAGCTCAGCCGGGAGGGTTGTTGCGGTATGGAATTCCTGATTTCAAATTAGAGAAATGGGTAGTGGCCCGACGTATCGGATTGATGGAAAAAGAAGGAATTGTATTTCGTTGCGGCGTGGAAGTAGGAAAGGATATTAGCATCAATGATATCCTCCGGGAATACCAGGCGGTAGTGCTGGCAGGAGGGTCGACTATTCCTCGTGATCTGGCCATACCCGGGCGTGAATTATCAGGCGTACATTTTGCGATGGATTTTCTCAAACAACAAAACCAGCGGGTAAGCAGCGAAGAGGTGACAACAACAGAAATTACTGCCCGGGGTAAAAACGTAGTAGTGATAGGAGGAGGTGATACAGGCAGTGATTGTGTAGGGACCTCGAATCGACAAGCTGCCCTTTGTGTTACACAATTTGAACTATTGCCCCAACCCCCTGCACAAAGAACAGAGAGAATGCCCTGGCCCACTTATCCGATGCTATTAAAAACCACTTCCTCGCATGAGGAAGGGGCAAATCGACAATGGGCCACTGCTACCAAGGCATTTCTGGGAGATGCGGAAGGCAGGTTAAGGGCCTTGCGCATTGTAGATCTGCATTGGAAAACGAAGGGAGACGGAAGTTATGCAGGATTTGAGGAGGTAGCAGGATCTGAAAGAGAGATACCTTGTGAACTTGCACTGCTTGCCATGGGATTTTTATCTCCCCAAAGAGAGGGGCTATTGCAGCAGTTGGATATCGAACTGGATGAGAGGGGCAATATCAAAGCTGCTGAAGGAAAATACCAGACCAATATACCTAAGATATTTGCGGCAGGAGACATGCGCAGGGGTCAATCGTTAGTGGTATGGGCCATCAGTGAGGGCAGGGAATGTGCCAGGAAGGTTGATGAATATCTGATGGGCCAATCGCTATTGGAAACAAAGGATGGAAATAGTCTGGTACTGATGAATAATTAATTAATCACCGGAATTCTGGTTAAGGAAATAAACCCGGTTAAAAATGGCGCTCCCATCGCCAAAAATTGCGCCCAAACTTGTTTTCAATTGATAAACTCCCATAGAAGTTTTGGCATAATACTCAAAGTCTATGTCAATAGATTCATATTTTTTGATCTGTTGATACGCCTTCTTATAGATACAGGGTTGGTGGTGAAATACAAAATTTCGAACTTGTACGCTGGTATCTCCGCTGGTTTGGGTAAAACGGATATTGGCTATTTTCAGGCAACCATTTTCATCTTCGGCCCTTTGCCATTCAATGTCCATCGGCACTTCCAGTCCTTTATACCCCACTGTTACTGATTTCCGCATCGTGTCATTGATAAGACGCCAGTTGGGATGATCAATCAGAAAATTTTTTGCAAATAGGGTTTTTTGTACCGGACGGTAGGGTTGGTCACAAGCAGCCAACAATAGGAACAAAAAGAATACTACCGGGATATTTTTCATACTGAAAAGGTACAAAAAAATGAAAACAATCAATAATAAACCCCTGTTTCTACATTATTTTTCTACGACTGAGGGGGCAATAAAGGAAATAGAATACTTCTAAGGTTGCTTTCCAGAAAAATTTGTAATATTTTCACCCAACAGGCCCCCCCTGCCTGATAACCCCACAACAGAAAATCAGGAACCAGGTGAAGCCATTTCTCTCTTTTCAATTATTTTTCAACCGACATCTATGCTTTTCATACTCAGCCCATCGCTGGTATATGATTGCTTTGTTTTGCTTTCTCGAATTTCTTTTATCGGGAACATCGCTAGAGTTGAGGGCTCAGCAGGTGCCCCCTGATCGATACATAGATTCCATCACCAAAAGAACCGGCCATTTAACGGTGAGTTGTGGAGTAGATAGCTGGCTGAAGGCAGAACGCAAATCACCTGAATTTCTGGCCAATGAGATGAAGATGAACCAGGAGATCCTGGAAACCCACGGCAGCAATGATACCCTGACCCTACCCCTGGTCATTCATATTGTACATCCAACGCTGAACTCGAATTTTATCTCAGACCAACAGATCATGGATGCGATAAAAGGCCTGAATGACGCTTTCAGCAAATCGGGCAAATATGCCGGCAGCTCGGGGGCCGATGCCAAAATAAGATTTGCTTTGGCAAGAAAGACACCTGAGGGAGGTGTCACCAATGGCATCAACCGGATCACATCCCTCATGGGCAATAACATGTTCCGTGAGTTAGAAGATGGAAAGCTAAAGAACTTGATGCAATGGAATCCTGCCAAATACATCAATGTTTGGATAGTCCCGCGGATAATCGGAGAGATGAATGTTTATTTTCAATGTGAAAAGGGGTGGAACAGAGAACAGATCGGCGGGTATGCCACTTTTCCCGGTACACGACCCGAAGTAGATGGAATCGTCATGGCGGGGATATCTGATTTTCTTCTAACGCACGAGATGGGACATTACCTCGGTCTCTACCATACCTTCGAAAACTGTTGCAACAACAACGATTGTACCAAGGATGGTGACAGGGTATGTGATACGCCACCTGACTGCAAAACTGCACCATCCCCATCTTGTAGCAACCCTGATAACTCCTGCAATACCGACACACTTTCCAATTACTCCAATGGATTTTTCAGGAAAGACACCACCGATTACATCACCAATTTCATGGACTATGGCCATAATAACTGTGCCAACCAGTTTACGCAGGGACAGGCTGAAAGGATGCGGGC
>JBIIRN010000187.1:0-4436 GCA_044341525.1 Sediminibacterium sp.
ATCATCTCCCACAACTGACTGATTCATAGCTTCCAGCATGCCAGGGGTAGGACGGGTAACGGTATCGGAACGATAGTCTATCATCATTGGAGCGAAGATACTTGCAAACACTTGTTTGAAAAGGTATAGAATCACCTTTTTTTACAGGCGGCGGATAATGGATTATTTTTTACCATTTATATCCGTTTTTTCCACATTATCAATGGATTTTGCGGCATATTTCGTATTTTTGCCGGCTAGATTGATAGTCGGGTTCGAGTTATACCCACTCTTTCCCGCAATTTTGTAACTTTTTCGATCGTTTTTTGTCTATATAGTAACACTTACCCATGAGGCAGCTAAAAATTGCAACCCAGATTACGAATCGTGATTCCCAGGCGGTAGAAAAGTACCTCCAGGAAATTTCGAAAATTCCCATGATCACTCCGGAAGAGGAAACCACCCTCGCCCAGAAAATCAAAATGGGTGACCAGCATGCATTGGATAAACTGGTGCAGGCCAACCTGCGTTTCGTGGTATCCGTTGCCAAACAATACCAGCACCAGGGTCTTTCCTTAAGCGACCTGATTAACGAGGGTAACCTGGGTCTGATCAAGGCAGCACAGCGTTTTGATGAAACAAAAGGATTTAAATTCATCTCTTATGCGGTATGGTGGATCCGTCAGTCCATCCTCCAGGCTTTGGCCGAGCAGGGAAGACTGGTTCGCTTACCCCAAAACAAAATCGGTACCTACAACAAGGCCAACAAAGCTTATATGGCTTTCGAGCAAGAGCATGAGCGGGAACCCTCAACTGAAGAACTGGCCGAAATTCTGGAGATGAGCGAAACTGAAATCAACAATATTTTTCAAAGCAACACCCGTCACACCTCTCTCGATGCACCCGTTCATGAGGCAGAAGATGTCGCCATGGGTGACTTACTGGAAGGCAGCGATGATACCGATGAAGATGTAATGAAGGACTCGCTTCGCGAGGAAATTCGTCGCGTACTCAAATCCCTGAGCCCACGCGAAGCGGAAATCGTGAATGCTTATTTCGGTCTCGATGGAGAAAACGGTGTTACCATAGAACAAATTGGTATGAAATATGACCTGACGAAGGAAAGAATCCGTCAGATCAAGGAACGTGCGATTAAACGCCTGCAGAAAGCCCGCTACAGTAACTCACTGAAAGCATACCTGGGGTAAACAACCAACATTTTTTTATACAATACCCCTGTCATCTACAGGGGTATTTTTTTACATTCAATCACTTTACAATTATCCACAACCACCGCCGCTATATTTTGTCACTGCTTTTATTGATAACTTCGCGCGGTAAATAAGAAGTACATGGCCAACGAGGAAAAAGAAAAAGTACACTTGCTGATCATCGGTTCCGGACCTGCCGGCTACACTGCTGCCATCTATGCAGCCCGTGCCAACCTGAAACCCGTTTTATACCAGGGAATTCAGCCCGGTGGTCAACTGACCATTACCACAGAAGTAGAGAATTACCCGGGATATCCGGATGGCATCCAGGGCCCTGAAATGATGGTGCATTTTGAAAAGCAGGCTGTACGCATGGGTGCCGATGTTCGGTATGGTATCGCCTCCCGTGTTGATTTCAGCCAACGCCCATTCAAAGTCTGGATCGATGAAGAAAAACTCATAGAAGCGGATGCAGTGATTATTTCAACCGGTGCATCTGCCAAGTGGTTGGGACTTCCCTCTGAACAGCGACTGAATGGCTATGGTGTTAGTGCTTGCGCCGTTTGTGATGGATTTTTCTTCCGCGGGAAGGAAGTCGCCATCGTAGGTGCAGGCGATACGGCTGCAGAAGAAGCCCTCTATCTTTCTAAACTCTGTACCCGTGTTCACATGTTGGTGCGGAAGAATGCCATGCGTGCCAGTAAAATCATGCAACAACGGGTATTAGATACCCCCAATATCCAGGTATACTGGAATACAGAGACGGAAGAAATTCTGGGAGAATCAAAGGTTGAAGCCGTTCGGATTCGCAACAACCAAACTGAAGCAATTACCGATATCCCTGTAAGTGCATTTTTTGTAGCCATCGGACATCAGCCCAACAGCGATATTTTCAAACCCTTCATTGATATGGACGAGACCGGTTATATTTTGACCATTCCGGGTACCAGCAAAACCAATATTGAAGGTGTTTTTGCTGCCGGTGATGTGCAAGACAAAAACTATCGGCAGGCAGTAACCGCTGCCGGAACCGGTTGTATGGCTGCCCTCGACGCCGAGCGCTACCTAAGTGCTGCCGGACTTGCCTAATCTTCATTCAGTACGCATGTATACCATTCACCTGCAAAACCTTCGCTTCACCGGTTATCATGGACTCTATGAAGCAGAGAAAGTAGTAGGCAATGAGTTCGAAGTGCAAGTGGCTATTCGGGTTTCAACCGAACCCGATAGTGCATCTGCCGATGTACTCTCACTCGATTATGTGCAGGCCTACGCTATCATTCGAGAATGCATGGAAGAACCCACTCCCTTACTTGAGCAACTGGCCATGAAGATTGTTCGAAAACTACTGCTATCCTTTCCCCCGGCTGAATCCGTTCACATCTCCTTGTTCAAATTGCATCCACCTATTCCGGCCTTTGAAGGAAAAGTTGGCGTGGAATTTGATATCAATAGAAAAAATATTCCCTTACCATGAGAAAGTACCTGGTCGCAATGATCTGTCTTATCGGAGGGCAACTGAATGCTCAAACAGTGAGTGGCCTCATTCAGCAGGCAGAACAGTTGGAACGTCAGCTGAAGGAACCCGAAGCCATCCGCATCTACCAATCCGTTCTGTTACAGGAACCGACCAACGTTTCGGCATTATGTAAACTGGCGGAACTTCATACTGTTTTGGCAAACAAGGAAACCAACGATAAAAAAAATAAAAAGCTGCTGACAGAGACTGCGTATGCTTTCGCTAAAAGAGCCTATGCAGCCGATAGCAACCGGGTTGAGTCGAATTACGTAATGTCAATGGCTTCCGGTAACCTCACCGATTTTGAATCGGATAATAAAAAAGTGGTTAGCTATGTTCGGGATGTCAGGTATTACGCAGACCGGGCTGTTGCCATTCAACCCAATTATGGGAAAGCTCAGTATGTATTAGGCAAATGGCATTATGAGATGGTGAAGTTGAATGCCTTTAAAAAAGCAGCCGTAAAACTTTTCTATGGGGGCTTGCCGGAAGGAGATATGGACAAAGCCATTGCCTATATGGAACGTTGTCGGCAGTTAGAGCCCTATTTTGTAAGTAACTATCTCGACCTGGGTCGTGCCTACAAGGAAAATAGAAATCCCACTAAAGCCATCGAAATATTGTCTCAATTGCAAAAATTACCCAACCGCAATTCTGCTGATCCCATCATGAAAGCAGCCGGTGCGGAATTATTATCCACCCTTCAATAAAAAAACATGGAATTGCAACAACAATTTGAAGCAGCAGTTGCCAACAGCAAAATGCTAAAAGAAAAGCCTGATAATGAAACCCTGCTGAAACTCTATTCCCTTTACAAACAGGCAACGGAAGGCGATTGTTCAGCTGCACAGGCACCGGAAAATCCATTTGATTTTGTAGCCAAATTCAAATACGAGGCTTGGAACAAACTGGCTGGAACATCATCCCCTGATGCCATGCAGCAGTATGTAAATCTCGTAGCAGACTTGCAGGCAAAGCAGTAAATCGGTATTACAAGTTTATATTTTTTTTGTCTTCCAACGGCCACTCCGCATATACAGGTAGGAGGGAATTAACAGGGTAGACCAATAAAGCCATTCACTGGCCCATCCCACTGTGATGGGTAAGTTCCATATTTCCAATACCAGGAATGTATATACACAATAAAGAATGATTGCAGCTGCTTCTGTGATCAGATTCATCTTGGAATTACCTGTTCCGGTAACGGCATTCATCCATACGACACCTACCGACATGAGCAGCATGGCAACAGTTACCACCCGCAATACCGGTATTGCAGCTGCGATGAATTCCGGGCCCTGCCCGTAAATACGCAGGAAAGCGGTTGGAAAAATATTCAGCAAACAAAAGACGAAGAACGACATTCCGAAACTATAAAAGATAATGCGGCGAATCAATGGCATCACTTCAGTGATGAGTCCCTGCCCAATTACATTGCTGACCATACTATTGGTAGTCGCTGCAAATGCCCAGGTAAAGCAGCCAAAAAAACCGAATAAATTGCGCATGGTGTTAGAGACTGCCAGTGCCTGTGTTCCGTCGTGTTCAATTAGAATATAGAAAAATTCCCAACTAATAATGCTGATGGCAAATTGTAACATCAATGGAAGGGATTGCTGCAGGATCAGCTTTGTTTGTTCAAGATTGAACCGGGTATGTTGAAAAAGTTGAAGGGATTGAATCGCCTGATTGTTGGTAATGATTAAAAAAATAACCAGCAATCCGGC
>JBIIRN010000084.1:0-7864 GCA_044341525.1 Sediminibacterium sp.
GCCTGATTCGCCCAGCTATTGGGCAAACTAATTTCAAAGGCACCAAAAAATGAAATCGCAAAGAGCAGGAAAATGACAAAGAATAATAAATTAGAAACCGGACTTACAGAAATTCTGTATAAAATGGAATCCCCAAACAGAAGGGTCAGCAGTAAGGTTGGAATGGTATAAATGAGTACAATTGAAATGGAATACCAAAGGGCATTTCTCCAGCCCGCCTGCTTGGTCTCACTTTTTTTCAGGAAAAAGCTGACGGTTACAGGCACCAATGGGAATACACAGGGCGTAATTACTGCAACGAGTCCGGTCAGAAAGCAAATCAAAAATATCTGCCACCAGCTGCCGGATGTTTCGTCAGAGGAATTAAGAGAAGGTAGGGCTACCCGGAATGTATATTCATTGCTAGGAAAATCATCTCCTTTTTTCCCCAGCCAATTGATGGCTCCGGTCAGCCAACCCTCTTGATTACGAGGAACAGACACCAGTACCTGCCAGGCCACCGAATCACTGAATACCTGGTATTTCGCCGTATCATCTGGCATTTGAAGGGCAGATGGATTTCCGGTAATGAGTTGTATGCTTTTTGTTTGAAGAAATTGGCTGTCCAAACGAATACGACTGCATAATTGTCCATTCGCTTTATTCTCTTCCATCAATCCGAAAAGTTCCAGTCCTTTTTGCAAACGAGCTTGGATTGTTACTACGCAGGTAGTATCTGAACTACGCTGAACAGCGATGTTCCAGGCGACAGAGGTGTCTGCCGTATTTTGAGCTGACAACTGCAGAGACCAGCCCAAGATCCACCATAAACAAATGCCGGCAATTTTTCGCATGGTCAGGGAAGCTTGATATCAAATGTTTTTTTGGTTGGTGGCAGACATTTATTGTCATTACACACCATATACTCTACTGTTCCTGCAACATTGGTAGAAACCTTTCCTTTTACCGTTACCCTTTTAACAAATGATACTTCATTGCTAAAATACATTACAGGCACAGGTGGCTGACCAAAATTGGGATCCAGGGTTTTTTCTGGTTTCCCGATTTCCTTGGCCTTTCCCGAAGCTATCTGCAGCAAGGGGTTAGCACGAAAGCTGATAGAAGTAGGGATAGGTCCACCTTTGCCGGTAAACTGAGAATATAGGTGCCAGGGTTTTTCTATGGTGGCTGTCAATACCACATCGTAAACACCGGCACTGATTTTGGTGGCAGAGAAACTCCACTCTACCGGATTTTCAATCTGTGCGAGCACAATGGTTTTAGAAAAAACCAAGAAAGCAAACAAGAATATCTTTTTCATAGGCATTTTACTGATTATCCAACTTTATCCAACGTATTCAGGTACGAGTCCTAAAATTCGAAATACCTCTAGACCATCCTGGTTGGCCAGGGAAGGTGAAGTAGCTCTTTCCGGGTGGGGCATCATACCAAAAACATTTCTTTGCTTGTTACAAATGCCGGCAATATGACGGGCGGCTCCGTTGGGATTGGCAGCTTCATGAAGGTTTCCTTCAGCATCACAATACCGGAAAATTACCTGCTGATTAGCTTCCAGCTCATCAAGCAGAGCATTATTGGCATGGTAACGGCCTTCCCCATGCGCGATAGGAATCTTCAATACCTGACCTTCTGCAGAGCGGATATGTACATTCTTACAAATGAATTGACGATTCATATTCTGCAATAAAACACCGGGAAGAAGTCCGCTTTCGCAGAGTATCTGAAATCCATTACAAACACCGAGAACCTTTCCACCCTCATTGGCAAATTGAATGACAGATTTCATCATGGGACTAAACCGGGCAATAGCACCACAGCGCAGATAATCTCCATAAGAAAATCCACCCGGCAAAACAATGCAATCATCAGTAGAAAAAGCACTTAAATCGCTGTCTTTGTGCCAAAGGAAGGAGACAGATGCTTTCAGATCCTGCTGAAGTGCATCGAATATATCACGGTCGCAATTGGATCCGGGAAAAATTACCACGCCAAATTTCATATCGACGAATTATAAATATTAAAATATTTCCTGTCAAAGTTAACAAACACAAGGTTCATCCCGGTCTATTTTTTCATAATAAGCCAATTATGTAAGATTGCCTGCGCCATCAATAGCCAAAAGAATAGGTTAGGGAGGAGTAGGCGCCGGGGTACGGAAAAAGCAGTCGAGAAAAATGCACTCATCGGCAGCGTTATCAGCCAAATGAGTGATAGGCCATCTTTGCTCATAAGAAAAGGCAGGGGGATTAAAAAGAGAACCATTACCAGCAATACACTCCAATTGTTGCGGGTCTGCATCAACAATCGCCCATTAAATTGTTGCCAGAAAGCCAAACCGAAAAAGAAACCGAGGACAAGCAGCACCAGTGAACCAATGGTGATTTCATCAGGCAACGACATTGGCCAACCCGGGGAAAATTTCGGTATTTGATTAAAAAAGGAAGGAAGATCATCTATGAGAAAAGCCACGGCCAGGAAGAAATAGTATGGAAGCAAAAAGCCAAGTATTAAAAGGAGGTATTCATTGATTCGAAATCTTTTTACTACGGCCATGGCTGGTAGGGCAGCAATAGCTGGAATCAGCATTGGGTGGTAACATAAAACACTGATGCCGAGAATCAAACCATTGTTCAGCAGTGCTCCGCGGGTTTGAGTATCCTGTGGCAGGTCACAAATACGGGAGAAAATCCACAACAAGAGATGACCGGCAAGTAAAGCCGGAGTAAGTTGACACCAGGAAGGAAAAAGGGAAGATAACAATACGAGGGTAAGGGCGGGCAAATAGGTAGAACCGGGAAACATACGAAGCCGATCGAGCCAGGTATTTAACCTCAATGCTATGGAAAGAAGCAGGACCTGATAGATTACAAATAGAAGGGCAGGATGAAGTTGGGGAAGAAAATGACTGGCCAAAAGTGAAAACCATCCTGATGGAGACCCTGCGCTAACTACTACAGGTGACCATAATAAATGGGCGTGAACAGCTATACTCAATAATATGAGTAATATGATGTTGACAAGTGACTTATCCCTGAATAAAAAAACCACAGACGGAAGTTAAAATTCTATTTTGGCAAAGCAAATGAAACCTCGATACTGACAGGGTATCAAGACCTGCCTTAATCCAACTTGTTTGGCATAACGCGGCATGAACTCAAAACCCCGATCGAGATTCTTAAAGGTGGGATTGCGAATTAACTGCCCCTCGGAACTAATACTTTGATCAGATAAGATTTGGATTCTCTTTTCATAAGCATTAAATAGAAAATGCAACTGATCCCCTGTGTTGACCATTCCAAAACCAATCATATTATCTGAGTTATCGTCAAACTGGGATTTTCGAATGATATTACTCCATTCCATCCTGCCGGAAGGATCAAAAGAGATCACTAAGACATTCTCTGCGTAATACCTGGTAAAATTGGTAGTATTAAACATACCATTATATCCCCAGGGATAGAAGCCCATGGGGTTGGTCCATAAAAAATAATCACCCGGCATTCTGAAAGGAGAACCATACAGATAATCCCAACGGTTCAGGTTACCACCACGGGTGGAAGTATACACCAACTCTGCAGTGAGAATAAAGCCCCCATCCCGCCGCATGATCACCTGATTGATATAAAAATCATTGAAAGCTGTTTTAAGTGAGCCTTCCCCCTTGGCGTCGGCCCGCAGTTCGTCAGATAACAAAGTGGTCGCATGCATCAATTCGGTATGTTTGGATTTGTCCCATACCGCATAATACAATCCATCAATATTACCTCTTCTCGTCTTACTGAAAAATGAACTGATGACATAGTGCTTGTTGATATTGTCTGCCCGCAACCGAACATCATCAAGATAAACACCTTTGATCTGTAATTCACCCGTACTAATCGCATCCCAAAGTGGATCTTTGAAAATAAGGGTTACTTTATTGATGTTATCATTGCTGGAAGTACCCGATGCGCGGATACAAACCAACTCACCATCATTGAAAAGGGTAAATTCCGAGAGAAAATCATTGTTCTGTGGCATCTCAACAGGTACCACTGATTTTTTTTGAAGAGTTAGTTCCTTGTTGAACAGACAGGTAGTCAGAATGTGTCGGTTATTGTTGGAGGTATTGATTTTGAATACCATGATCTGCTGCTTGTCTTCACTGTTAATGACCGAATAGATCTTATTGGTGGAAAAAGACATGCGTTGGGTTGAATCCAGAATAATTTCTTTCCCCACCGGATTACCGGAAGGATCAATTTTGAGGGCAGCCGCATAGACAGCGCCCTTATAATAATACTGATAAAAAAACCAGGCAAATTCGGGGTACACCAGAAAATCGGTGCTCAGCAAACGAGTGGACTCAAGGGGTAACTTTATTTTTTGAATCGTTCGCATATTGTTGTCAAATACAACAATGAAGTGCTGGTCTCGATAGCTCTTGTAAACAAGGAACTGCCCCCCCATTTTGCCAATCAATTCAAACTGAAGACTCTTTGGGTCGGTTCGATCAGGGTCACTGTAAAAGATATTCTGGGCGGCAAGCTGTGCTGCCAGTCCCAGCAGGGTCACCACAAGAAAAGCCCTTAAAAATGACATAAATACCCGTTTGTTGAACAAATATACACCGACTAATCCCTTTCCGGAGAACTGACGGCGGCTAAAAAGCAGTATTTCTAATATTATACCCAAATGCATTAAAATTACTTATACATTTGTTAAATATTAAGGTAAAAGTTTCTCTGACCTGTGGGCAAGCAAACGAACAAAGCAACCGCTGCTGGACTTATCATCGCACTGGGCATCATCTACGGAGATATTGGCACTTCGCCTCTCTACGTACTCAATGAAATTATAAAAGGGCGAGTAATCAGCGAGTTTCTGATTCTGGGCTCACTTTCCTGTATTATCTGGACCCTGACCCTTCAAACTACCGTCAAATATGTAATATTGACTTTGCGGGCTGATAATAAGGGGGAAGGAGGAATTTTTAGCATGTATGCTTTAGTGCGGAGAAGAAAAAAATGGCTGGTTTTTCCAGCTATGCTCGGCGGATCAGCCTTACTTTCAGAAGGAATTATCACCCCTCCACTCACCGTTACCTCAGCTGTTGAAGGATTGAAACAAATCAATGTATTGAGTGATATTCAATTGAGTACCATTATTACGATCGTCATCGCAATCATTACCCTCCTTTTCCTCTTTCAACAATTTGGAACTGCATCTATCGGGAAATTTTTTGGACCCATTATGCTCCTTTGGTTTTCTATGTTAGCAGTCTTGGGAGCTAGTCACCTGTTTGATGATATTCATGTATTCAAATCTTTCAGTCCTCACTACGCAATAGAATTGCTAACCGCCTATCCGAAGGGGTTCTGGTTATTGGGAGCTATTTTCCTTTGTACCACGGGTGCAGAAGCATTATACAGCGATTTGGGACATTGTGGAAAAAGTAACATCCGAATCAGTTGGATCTTTGTCAAAATTTGTTTGATACTGAATTATATTGGACAAGGGGCTTGGTTGCTAGCAAATTATGATGGTCAAATCATTAATACAGATGGATTCAACCCATTTATCGGCATCATGCCATATTGGTTTAAATTAATTGGAATTATTATTTCAACCGTAGCTGCTGTCATTGCATCACAAGCGCTGATTTCCGGTTCTTTCACTTTAATCAGTGAAGCCATGAGGTTGAACTTATGGCCAAAATTGAAAATCAATTACCCAACGGAAGAAAAAGGACAATTATTTATCCCTGGGATTAATCTTTTACTTTACGTTGGCTGTATTGCCATAGTATTATATTTTCAAAAATCTGAAAATATGGTGGCGGCCTATGGCCTTACCATCACGCTCTGCATGATGAGTTCTACTGTTTTATTTTCCAATTTTTTAGTTAGTCGACGTGTAAAACCCGGTCTTATCTATCTCTACCTCGCTGTTTATCTCACCATAGAATCTTCTTTCTTAATTGCCAACCTCCAAAAGTTTTTTCACGGAGGTTATGTGACTATCATTTTAGGGGGGTCTCTTTTCTCAATTATGTACGTATGGTACCGAAGCAGAAAAATCAAAAATCGCTATGTCGAATTTGTAAAGCTGGAACAGTATATCCCCTTAATCCAGGAACTCAGCAACGATAAAACCATTCCCAAACATGCTACCCACCTGGTTTACATGACCAGTGCCAATAACCCAAAAGAAATTGAGCATAAGATTATGTATTCCATTCTGAATAAAAAACCCAAGAGAGCCGATATATATTGGTTTGTGCACGTAGATGTTTTGGATGAACCCTATACCTGTGAATACAATGTTGAACACATCATCCCGAATGACATCATTCGGGTAGAATTCCGATTGGGATTTAGGGTAGAACAACGCATCAACCTGATGTTTAGGAAAGTGGTGGAAGACCTGGTGAAAAACAAAGAAGTGAACATTACCAGCCGCTATGAAAGTCTGGAGAAAAATAAAGTAGCAGGCGATTTCCAGTTTGTAGTATTGGAAAAATACCTGAGCCAGGATAATGAACTCCCCTTTACGGAAAGAATTATCATGAAGGTGTATTTCTGGCTGAAGGAAATCAGTCTCGGAGAAGAGCGTGGCTTCGGACTCGACCCCAGTAATGTTTCTGTAGAAAAATTCCCACTCATTGTAGCCCCTGTAGCAGATCTGAAATTGAAACGCGTATTTCATGATGCATCTGAAGGTTTATAAAGGAGCCGCAAGAAAAAAGCAATTTTAAAAAAGCGCATCGTAACTTACTATTCCTTTGTCACCTACGCTGATATACCTGTTAGCCGCATATCTTTTGCTGGCACTGCTCATTTATCTGGTGCAGGAGAAATTTATTTTTAAGCCGGAAAAACTACCGCAGGACTTTGCCTATAAATATGACCTCCCCTTTGAAGAACTTTTCTTTCAGGTGGATGAAGGGATATCGATTAACGGACTTCATTTTTATTGTACCGAACCCAAGGGGCTGGTTTTGTATTTTCATGGCAATTCAAAAAGTATCAAAGGGTGGGCTAAACATGCCCGGGATTTCTATCGCTATCAGTATGATGTAGTATTGGTAGATTACCGGGGCTTCGGAAAAAGTACGGGAAAAAGATCTGAACAGCACCTGCTCAATGATATGCAGTTTGTCTACAATAAATTGACCGAAAAATATCCGCAACACCATATCCTGGTATACGGAAGAAGCCTGGGTAGCGGGTTTGCCGCTAAAATTGCATCCGACAATAAACCACGCTATCTGATTCTTGATGCCCCCTATTTCAGTTTTACCAAAGTGATTCAACGCTTTACCCCCTTCCTGCCACACCGATGGTTGCTGAGATATAAATTTCCTACCGATCAATGGATCAAGAAAGTGAATTGCCATACTTATATTATACATGGCACAAGAGACTGGCTAATCCCCATTCGACACAGCGAACAATTACAGGCCATCAACCCGCATAAAATTACCCTAATCAGAATTCATGGGGGAGGACACAATAACCTGCCTACTTTTCCCGAATACCACGATTTTCTTCGCGATATTCTCAAATACTAAAGCAACCTATGCCATCTTTTTTTTCAACCAGAATAAGCACGATTTTCAAGATTACTCTATTAATCTATGCAGTAATTGGTATCGCCGGCTACTATTTACAAGATAAATTATTGCTCCACCCGGTTGCTATACCAACCGGGGATAGTTATACAATAAGTCAGCCCTATCGCGAAATTCAGTTACCAGTCGATAGTAACACTTCCTTTCATTTCATTCAATTTACCCAACCAGAAGATACTCTTACCAAGGGTGTCGTACTTTATTTTCACGGAAACCGGGAAAATATCAAACGGTATGCCCGGTTTGACACTG
>JBIIRN010000095.1:0-7175 GCA_044341525.1 Sediminibacterium sp.
CTGATTTCACCTCAGAACTTTTTGAAGTCTGGATGGCAGACTATCCGGGGTTCGGAAAAGCCAGGGGGAAAGCAACGGAAGAATTAATGCATGAGGAAGCCAGACAACTTTATTTGTTGGCCAGAAAAAAATACAAACCTGAACAAATCATTATTTATGGGAAGTCCATTGGTACGGGTGTAGCAGCAAAGCTAGCATCCATCAGAGATTGCCGCGACCTGATCCTCGAAACACCTTATTATAGTATCTCTTCTTTATTGCGTCCATTTTTAGGCATTTATCCCCTCGAAAGATTACTGCATTTCCAGTTTCCCACTTATCAATTTCTGCCCCAGGTAAAAGCCCCCATCACGATACTACACGGGACTTCTGACGGAGTCATCCGTTATAGCAATGCAAAACGGCTCATTCCCCTGCTCAAAACTGAAGACAAATTTGTAACTATTGAAGGGGGTGCGCACAACAATCTCGCTGATTATCCAATCTTTCACCAGACTATTCAGGCAGTACTAAGGAAATAAAAGGAGGAATTTCGATGCACCTATATTTCTTCTAAACGTACCGACCGTGCTGTGATATTCAACCGATGGGTGACACCATGTTTTAGGGCCAGATTATTTTCACCATGACTCACCGGAAATCCAAAACAAACCGGATAATCGTACTCCTCAACCATTGAACGAATAATTTGTTCCGCTGAACTGCCAAAAGGAATTTTTGCATCTTTTATTTCAGTAAAGCCTCCCACCACCAAACCCGAGAGCTTTGCCAATAAGCCGGAACGTTTTAGTTGTATCATCATCCGGTCAATATTATATAGATACTCCCCCACATCTTCCAAAAACAATATAGCTCCTTTTGTAGTGGGAATACTGACCGACCCGATGAGATGAGCTATCAGGGAAAGATTTCCTCCAATAAGCGGTCCGGCAGCTTCTCCCTTTCTGTTTAATTCGTGGGGCAAAGAACGAAGACGGGTCAACTTACCCGAAATGGCCTGATGTAAAGTTGTTATAC
Source organism: Sediminibacterium sp. (assembly GCA_044341525.1). Taxonomy (GTDB): domain Bacteria; phylum Bacteroidota; class Bacteroidia; order Chitinophagales; family Chitinophagaceae; genus Sediminibacterium. Next base: position 1,018 of record JBIIRN010000095.1, read on the forward strand.
CTGCAGCGTTGGATTGAGTAAAAGCCCTGGCCATGGGTGCGTGTAAACTTGCTATATGTAATTGATGATAGAGATGGGCATGTAAAACAGTAATATCGCTGAAACCAATGATCCACTTGGGTCTTTTTTTGAATCGCTTAAAATCCAGCTGATCAATGATACGACTCATACCATATCCGCCCCTGCCACATAAAATGGCTTTAATAGATGCATCATCCATCATTTGTTGCAGATCAGCGCATCGCTCTGCATCAGTTCCGGAAAAACTATGATATTGCTTACCAACAGTAGATCCTATATGAACTTTAAAACCCCATTTTTGTAGCTGTTGCACACAAGCATCAGTATCTTCCTTAGGCAAATAGCCGGAGGGACATACAATACCAATGGTATCACCTTTTTGCAAGTAGGGGGGTTGCCGGGTCATAATTATAATGCGGTTAAAATAGTAGTATCCGTATTTACCTGTAAACGGTGAAGTACACCACATTTCAAGGCAACATTATTTTTTTGATGGCCTACACAAAAATCAAAAGCAACGGGATAATCATATTCCTTCACCTGTTCCCATACAATATCATAAATGGATCTCCCGAAGGGTTCAATCGGATCATCAGGACGGATACTGGTAAAACTTCCAATCACAAGTGCCTTGAGGTGAGACAATTTTCCACTGCGCTTCAAATTACAAAACATACGGTCGATGCTATAAAGCGCTTCCCCCACATCTTCCACAAAAAATATTTTATGGCGGGTATCAATATCACTCGGAGTACCGGCAAGGGTCTCAATTATTTTCAGGTTGCCGCCAATTAAAATACCATCAACCTCACCCGGCCGATTTCGAGGATGAGCAGGAACAGAATACGAAAGCTTTTCTCCCATTAATGCCAGTCGCAACGTATCCAGCGCATTTAACTGAACGGGTTCAAAATTCGCAGGGTCGGAGGGGAACCCTTCGGTCATCTTGGCATGAATAGATGCGATTCCCGCATGGGCATGCAGGTGGCTATGGAAAACAGTAATATCGCTATATCCGATTACCCATTTGGGGTTCTTCCGCATCGGTGAAAAATCAAGTTGATCAATCACACGAACAGCACCATAGCCACCCCGGGCACAGAGTATGGCTTTGAGTTCGGGGTTATTGATCATGGACTGAAAATCGGAGATACGCTCTTCATCAGTACCGCCAAAAGTATGATCCTTCCGACCTACCGTCTTACCAACTACCACCCTGAACCCCCATTTTTCCAGGTACTGAATGGCAGGTGCAACATGTTCCGCCAATGCATAACCGGAGGGGCAGGTGATACCAATGGCATCGCCCGGCTTTAAATAGGGGGGAACCAGCCATTTCTTGGGGTGAGATTTCTCCGGATGTGCCCAAACTTCCTGGCTTAAAGCGATGGCACCCCCGGACAATATCATTTGCTTGAAAAAATCATTGCGCTTCATAAAATAAAAGTAGTATTTCGAATTGATATCGCCACAAAACTGCTTTAGTAAGTGTTTTGTACCTTTGTGTTCTTCTTTTATCAAATAAATTTAGAGTAAAAGAAGAAAATTCATACGCAAGCATGCAGTCACCGAAACGATACCTGATTACCGCAGCACTACCTTATGCCAACGGACTCAAACATATCGGCCATTTGGCAGGAGCCTATTTACCGGCTGATATTTATGTGAGATTTCTCAAAGCCAATCAAAGAGATGTTGTTTTTGTATGTGGAAGCGATGAACACGGAACTGCTATCCCAATTCAGGCAACCAAAGAAGGAACTACGGCCCGGGCGATCATTGACAAGTACCATCCGTTGATGGAGCAAAACTTCAAAGACCTCGGCATTCAATTTGATATATACCACAGAACCAGTGACCCCCTGCATCACTCTACAGCACAAGAATTTTTCTTACAACTTTACAAAGCAGGTGATCTCACTACCGAAACAACAGAACAATACTTCGACGAAAAAGCCAATACTTTTCTGGCAGATCGCTATATCAAAGGCACCTGTCCGAATTGCCAGTTCAACGGTGCTTATGGCGACCAGTGTGAGAAATGCGGAAAAAGTTTGAGTTCGGAAGAATTGATTAATCCCATCAGCACCCTCAGTGGCGAAGCCCCCGTTAAGAGAAGCACACAACACTGGTACCTGCCACTTAATCGTCATGAAAACTTCCTGCGCAAATGGATACTGGAAGATCATGCCAATGATTGGAGAGCCACTGTCGTGGGTCAATGTAAAAGTTGGATAGACGGGGGGCTGCAGCCCAGGGCAGTAACGCGTGACCTCGATTGGGGGATATCGTTACCGGCTGAAGTAGAGGGGGGGAAAGGGAAAGTATTATATGTCTGGTTCGATGCCCCCATCGGATATATCAGTGCCACCAAACAATGGGCCGCTGATCAGGGGAAAGACTGGCGCCCTTATTGGGAGGACAAAGAAACCAAGCTGGTTCATTTCATTGGCAAGGATAACATAGTATTTCATTGCATTATATTCCCGGTAATGTTGCAATTGCATGGCAATATATTGCCAGACAACGTTCCGGCGAATGAGTTTTTAAACCTGGAAGGCGACAAGATGAGTACCAGCAGAAACTGGAAGCTCGACATGCAAGATTATATTCATGATTTTATCAAATCTGAGGGTGGCAGTGAATCCATGGCAGATGTACTTCGTTACTACTTAACCACCATAGCCCCGGAAACCAAAGACAGTGAGTTTACCTGGAAAGGATTTCAGGATGCCAATAACAGCGAATTGGTAAGTATTTTGGGAAACTTCATCAACCGAAGCCTGGTATTGATGCATAAACTTTGCAAAGGCAAGGTTCCGCCGCTCCACTTAGAGCAACTGAATGAAATAGACAAGGATATATTGGCTTCATTTGAAAATACCAAAAAGGCAATAGAGGAAAACATTGAACAATATAAATTCCGGGAAGCACTTTTTCAGGTAATGTCCTTTGCCAGAAGCGGCAATCAATATTTGCAGAAGAAAGAACCCTGGATTTTTGCCAAACAGACAGATGAGGCGGGTAATATTCTACCGGAAGCACAGGCAAGCATTGATAATACCTTACACATTGCCTTGCAGATGTGTGCTAACCTGGCAATCTTCTCCCATCCCTTTATGCCTTTCAGCGCCAGGAAAATTTGTTACCTTTTAAAAGTTGTAGACAAAATGCTGCTGTGGGAGAATGCAGGAAAAACGAAATTGCTGAGTATTGGTTATTCTCTGAGGGCACCTGAGTTGTTGTTCAGAAAAATAGAAGACGAAGAGATTGCATTTCAATTAAGTAAATTACAGAAAGCCATGACAACAACTACGGGGGTGGATTCGACAGAGAATACAATTGAAAATTCACCCGGTTCCCCCTATGCCCCTCTAAAAGAGAACATCGTTTATGACGATTTTGCCAAACTGGACCTGAGGAATGGAAGGATTACTGCGGCAGAAAAAGTAGAGAAAGCAGACAAACTGCTAAAGCTGACTGTAGATCTGGGATTCGAGGTGCGAACCATTGTATCGGGAATAGCCCAGCATTTTAGTCCGGAAGAAATCATTGGAAAACAGGTTACAGTAGTGGCCAACCTGCTTCCAAGAAAAATGAGAGGTATTGAAAGCAATGGAATGATCTTACTGGCAGAAGACAGATCAGGAAAACTACATTTTATCCACCCGGAACCATTGATTGATAATGGTTCTACCATAAACTAAGCACTAATGAAAAAAGTATTTGTTCTTTTTACTTCTCTGTTTTTTTATTGCAATTTTTTAAATGCACAGGCAGCATTGATTGTATTGCTTTTAGGTGATAAAGTAGCAACTGAAAAATTTCATCTTAGCGTAGATGCGGGATTAAACTTCGCGAGTATGCCCGGCTTAACCTCTCAGAAAATGACTCCCGGCCTGTATTTTGGATTGGGAACCTTTATTAAACTGAATGATAAATGGGCGCTGACACCCGAATTCAAGCCCCTTTCTTCCCGGGGAGCCAAATCTGTGGCTCCTATCAGAAATTACTCCCCCACCCTGAGCAATCCCAGCTATGACATTGCCCTGAATTATATCGATCTACCGGTATTGGTGCAGTATAAAATAAATGATAAAATCTTTGTTTCTGCCGGTCCACAAATCAGTTTCCTGACTGCTGCGAAACAATTAGCGACCGGAACAACAGCTGCAGGTACTGTGGTCGATGTAGAAGAAAAAATGAAATCAAATTTTAAATCAACTTATTTTTCTTTTCCCCTGGAGTTGGGCTATCACCTGGCAGACATGAGAAAGGGGAAGGGGGTAGATATTAAATTGAGGTATGGAATCGGACTGAGTGAGATGATAGCCATACCCTCGTATGGTTCAAGCAATGGCAGTACTTTCCAGCTATTCTTTTCTTTCCCTTTCATTAAATAAACTGCTTCTTCTATTGAATACCTGTGTTGTTCTATTCAAAAGGAATTCTTTTTGAAAGGATATTTCTTTCCTCCCAACGCCGATTTATTTCAGCAGCACCTGGATATTGAATGGGCCGGAGGCGTGTTGGAAAAAAGTCAACCCCGATTTTTTATTTTAATTTTATATTTTGCTATACATATCATATTAATTTCCATTTTATTTAATTTTTTAATCAGGGTATATTAATCGAAGAATTAATGTAAATTATTTAATATTCAATAATTTTACATTACTATGAAATCCGCACCCTTCCTGAAAAGTATAATTTTTCTGTATTGCTTCGGAGTTTCATATGCCGGCTTTTCCAACAACATCCTTGTCTCTTCCATCTCTCTTGTCGCCCGCAACACCTCCACCCAAACCGTTCGGGTGAACTTCAATCTTTCCTGGGATAATTCCTGGCGTACCACCTCCGCCCCCTTTAACTGGGATGCTGCCTGGGTTTTTGTAAAATATAAAGTAGGCGCTACCGGTGAATGGAAACATGCTACCCTCGCTACTACCGGACATACCATCCCCTCGGGCGCTGCTTCTACCCAAAACGATGCCACCGGTATCTTTGTCTATCGCAGTGCCGCAGGTAGTCCAGGCACTTTCATTGCAAATGGTATTCAACTGCAGTGGACCTATGGCATTGATGGTGTATCCGATGAAGCGAAGATTTTTGTTCGTGTCTTCGCCATCGAAATGGTTTACCATCCGCCGGGGGGATTTCAGGCAGGTAGCGGTGCCATCAACAACGGAGAATTTCGACGGGCCAATGACGTCACTGCCACTGCTCCCGCTTCCACCTTTACCATCACCGGTACTTCTCCTACCTTACAGGGAAATAACGTTGCTTCATCCCCGACCAATCTCGGTGCCTACAACAATACTTCCACTGATCTGTCAGGAACCGGTACTGCCACGCTGGCCAGCGGGTTCCCTACCGGATTCAACTCCTTTTATGCCATGAAGTACGAAATCAGCCAGCAACAATATGTTGACTTCCTCAATACACTTACTTACACCCAGCAAGCTGCTAGAACGGCTACTGCTCCCAACAACTCAGCAGGCACCGGTGCTCTCATTGACCCCAATGCCAATCGCAATGGTATCGATATACAAACACCCGGTACCGCCTCTACCGTTCCTGCTGTCTATGCCTGTAATCTCAATGCATCTAATGGTTACGACGAAGCCGATGACGGACAAAAAATCGCTTGCAACTTCCTGAGTTGGGATGATGTAGCTGCTTTCTTAGATTGGGCTGCTCTTCGGCCCCTAACCGAACTCGAATACGAAAAAGCTGCCAGGGGTACTAATACTCCTGTTGCCAATGAATTTGCCTGGGGTAATACCACCGCAAACGCGGTTGCCGGATTGTCCAATGCAGGATTAACCAATGAATTGGCCTCAACTACTTCTAATATCGCTTACAACAATACATTTACATCCGGGCCTATTAGAGTAGGTATGTTTGCCACCAACGGAAGTGACCGCGCCAACAGTGGTGCCGGATACTATGGTGCTATGGAACTCAGTGGCAATCTCTGGGAAAGATGCATAACTACAGGTAATAGCACAGGCAGAAATTTTAATGGTGCTCATGGTAACGGAACCCTTAACAGCAGCGGAGCTGCCGATGTATCCGGATGGCCCGCAGCAGCAGGAACCGGATGGAAAGGAGGTTCCTGGCTCAATTCAACCACC
>JBIIRN010000188.1:0-4398 GCA_044341525.1 Sediminibacterium sp.
TTTGAGCAGGAGCAAAATAGGGGTAATTGCTGACTGTTTTCTCCAATGCCTGTCCAGCCCGCTCATTGTTGTCAAGCTGGCCGGTCAGGTGATACAAGGCTTTTTCCTGCAGTGGATTCATCAGTTAAAAGGTAAAATTACCAGTTGGAGAAAATTCGGTTAAAAATATCATCTGTCAGGTTACGTACCACCTCATCCGACAGCTGTGCTTCCGCAACGCTGAAAGATTGTGAGGCAGGGTAATCAAAACTTCTGCTAACATCGAATTCCTCAGTTTTATTTAATTTATTGTTGCGAAAAACAATGTGAACTGTAACGGTGAGGCGGTTAGCAGCTGCCTGTGAACCGGTTACACCTACTGTCTGCCCACCATCATAATTAGTGATTACCCCATTGATTACATAATCTGCGTCGTCATTGTTGGTTCGGGTAAGTTTGGTAGCGGAAATGATTTTTTGCTGAATCTTGTCCGTTAGTTTGGCAGCAAACTGTGGATTGACATACCTGGCTTTGTTGTCAATATAACCAATCTTAACAGTCTTAATATTGGGGTCGATGGAAGCATCATTGAATTTATAAATCCCACAGGAGGTCAAAACAATGATAGTAAGGAACAAGATTCCTACGATAGGTAGTTGGCCACTGAGAAGTTTCATAACAGAAATAGACCTATTCTTCAATATCATATTCCTTGAGTTTTCTGTAAAGTGTTCTTTCGCTGATGCCTAAGTCATTTGAGGCATCCCGACGCTTTCCCTTGTGTTTTTTTAATGCTTTTAAAATCAACTCCTTTTCTTTATCCATTATATTCAATGATTCTTCGACCTCCACGTGATGGTGTATATCATCTTCATGTAAGATAAGGGGTTGTGATGAAACGGCCGATGCAGTATTGATGAGGGCAGGAGAGGGTGCCACTGGAGAAACGATGGCAGGTTCACTCAGGCCATTTAAATCTCCCATTAATCTATCCCTTGCCTCTTGTAATGATTGACCCGGCATACCCGGATTTTGTAGAATTTCCAGGAACATTTTTTTGATTTCGGTGACCTCTTTCTTCATATCAAAAAAGAGCTTGTAGAGAATCTCTCTCTCATTGGAAAACTCACCTGTACCGGATTGTGCTGATAAAACCGGGAGACGATTGGAACGATTATCCGGAAGGTATTTTTTCAATTCCCCGGCAGAAATGATAGGTTGGGAACTAAGAACAGAAATCTGCTCAGCGATGTTTTTCAACTCCCGCACATTACCCTGCCAGAAATGATTAATCAACAGCTGTTTGGCTTCATCCTCCAATTGAACCGGTTGTGTCTTATATCTTTCTGCGAAATCAACAGAGAATTTTCGGAAAAGCAGACTGATGTCTTCTTTTCTATCCCGCAATGAGGGAACACGGATAGGAACAGTACTCAACCGGTAATAAAGGTCTTCCCGGAATTTTCCACTCCGGGTAGAATCGAGTAATTCCCGGTTAGTTGCAGCAATCACCCGAACATCTGTTTTCTGCACCTTGGAAGAACCTACCCGGATGAATTCACCGGTTTCCAATACTCGTAACAACCTTGCTTGTGTTCCCAATGGCATTTCACCAATCTCATCCATGAAGATGGTTCCACCATTGACTGTTTCAAAATATCCTTTCCGGCTGTCTACTGCACCCGTGAAAGCTCCTTTCTCGTGTCCGAATAATTCTGAGTCAATAGTTCCTTCCGGTATTGCACCACAATTGACTGCAATAAAAGAGTTGTGCTTACGGGCAGACAAGGCATGGATAATTTGAGAGAATACTTCCTTACCCACTCCACTTTCTCCTACGATCAAAACAGTTAAATCGGTTGCTGCCACTTGAATGGCTGTATGTAACGCATGGTTCAAAGCCGGAGAATTTCCGATGATTCCAAAACGGTTTTTTATTGATTGTATATCCATATTATACCTGGTTTAATTCCGGCACAAGAATCTGTTGTCCGATTAATGTTCCGGCGGTGCAGTCTATGATCTGAACTTTTACATAGTCACCTTTTTGTGATACACCATTCTTAGGGAACACAACCATTTTATTATGGGTTGTTCTTCCCTGCCAATGGGCATCACTTTTCTTCGAATTACCTTCTATCAGTACTTCCCGGGTGGTATTCATTTCTTTTTGCATGTTGCGGAGGGATTGACCGCGATGCAAATCGATGATTTCCTGCAGTCGTCTTTTTTTAACGGGTTCAGGAACATCATCTTCATATCTTCTTTCCGCCAAAGTTCCGGGACGCTCACTATAGAAATACATATAAGCGAGATCATAATCACATTGCTGCATAAGATCCAGTGTCTGCTGGTGGTCTTCTTCTGTTTCCGAACAAAAACCGGCAATGATATCGGTACTCAACCCGCAATCAGGTAAAACTTCCCGAATACGGGCTACTTTAGCCAGGTACCATTCCCTGGTGTAGGTTCGGTTCATCAATTGAAGAATACGGTTACTCCCACTCTGAACAGGCAGGTGAATGTACCGGCAGATATTGGAATACCTGCGAATCGTTTGCAAGACCTCCTCCGTGATATCTTTGGGATGTGAAGTACTGAATCGAACCCTTAACAATGGAGAGATCAATGCTACTTCCTCCAGCAAACGAGCAAAGGTGATGTTCTCTCCCGTTGTTTCATTCACCCAATAATAACTGTCTACATTTTGTCCTAACAAGGTGACTTCCCGATAACCTTCCTTTACCAACTGACGGGCTTCATGCAGAATGGAGGGAAGATCCCTACTTCTTTCTCGGCCCCGGGTAAAGGGAACCACACAGAAACTACACATATTATTGCATCCCCGCATAATAGAGATAAAGGCAGACACACCATTGGAATTAAGCCGGACAGGAGCTATGTCTCCATATGTCTCTTCCCTGCTCAATAAAACATTCACTGCTTTACTTCCATCATCAGCGCTGGCAATCAATGCGGGCAAACTTCTATAGGCATCCGGCCCTACTACCAGATCCACCAGTTGTTCCTGTTCAAGCAACTTTTCCTTAAGACGCTCAGCCATACATCCAAGAATACCAATCAGTACGGACGGATTTTTTTGCTTGACACTTCTCAGAGCAGTTAGGCGATGTCGAATGGTTTGTTCAGCTTTATCGCGGATGGAACAGGTATTGATCAATATGAGGTTGGCTTGCTCCGGGTGACTGATGGCACCATACCCTTCCTTTTGTAACAAGGAAGCGATAACCTCACTGTCAGCAAAATTCATGGCACAGCCATAGCTCTCGATATAAAAAAACTTATGAAAGGGTTGAACTTCAGCAGAAGCAACAGCAAATACTTCCCCCTGCCTGGATTCGTCATGTACCAATTCCATGGCGGACTCTCTCATGAGAACAATTTTTGCAAATTTAATCAATTTTCATGGTTGTGTCAAATTGTCAGCATATTTTAAGCTTTACTTTTATTTATAATCAATTCATTATAAAATAAAAATTTTCAGTATAGTTTTGCTAACCCATAAAAACTAATTATTTTGCCCATAAGACAAAATAGATTCAATATGAGACGTTTATTATCTGCAACTTTCGTTAGCTTTTTTCCTCTTTTTTGCCTTCAGGGCCAAGACCTGGTAGTGAGTAAACTTAGGTCAGAAACCTCCCGACAGATAAAAAAAGAGACGGACACAACGAAGTGGAATTGGAAAAGTGGCGGTGTTTTTAACATGAATGTGGCTCAGGGTTCTCTCAGTAATTGGGCAGCAGGTGGAGACAATTTTTCCATGACACTTACCGGGTATTTTAACTATTTCAGCTATTTCAGAAAGGACAGACAATTCTGGGATAATAACGTAGATGTAAACCTGGGTTACGTCCAAACCACCAGTAACGGAGGAAGGAAGAATGATGACCGTTTTGATTTCCTCAGTAAATATGGTTACAAAATGGATACACTGGGTAAGTGGTTTGTTTCTGCACTTTTCAATTTTCGCACTCAGTTTTTTGATGGTTATACGTATTCCAATAATGTAGGAAACTTTGCCTCTACCATTTTATCACCTGCCTATATCATCATCTCTGCGGGTTTTGATTATAAGCCAAACGATAAATTTTCCATCTTCATCTCACCGCTCACTTCCCGTACTACCCTGGTGATGAATGAATTTCTTTCTAATAAAGGATCTTACGGTGTTAAACCGGGATCACATAGCGTAGGTGAAATTGGTGCTTTTGCTACGTTCAATTACAATAATGCATTGACCAATAATATTGTCTATAAAGCCCGTCTGGATCTTTTCTCGAATTATAAGAACAATCCCGGGAATGTAGACATGTTTATGACCAACCAACTCACCCTCAAAGTAGCAAAGAATTTTTCGGCCACCTATAGTCTCGACATGATTTATGATGATGATGT
>JBIIRN010000189.1:0-4392 GCA_044341525.1 Sediminibacterium sp.
CCCCTTTTATTCAGCAACAAATCATTCGGCTCATCCAACAGCAAGGTGTTCGCCTGGCTCGTCCGGGGGAATTCACACAACGCGCTTTTTTGAATGGTAAAATGGACCTGGCCCAGGCAGAAGCGGTAGCTGATTTAATTGCCAGTAATACTGAAAGCAGCCGCAAAGCAGCTTTGCATACCATGAAGGGAGGTTTTTCGCGAGAATTAAAAGAGTTGAGAGAGCAGCTCATTCAATTCTCGGCCCTCATCGAACTGGAACTTGATTTTTCTCAGGAAGATGTAGCATTTGCGGACCGAACCCAACTCAGGCAACTCATAGAGCAGTTACAATATACCACAGGCAGGTTGCTCGACTCATTCAGACTGGGGAATGTGATACGACAAGGGGTATCCATTGCTATCATAGGAAAGCCCAATGCCGGAAAGAGTACTTTGTTGAATGCTTTGCTCAATGAAAACAGGGCATTGGTAAGTGATGTAGCAGGCACCACCCGAGATACCGTTGAGGAGGTACTCAATATCAAGGGTATTCTCTTTCGGCTCATCGATACCGCCGGAATCCGTTTTAATACCGATGATGCCATTGAACAAATGGGGGTGGAGAAGAGCTTAGAAAAAATGCGCTCTGCCCAGTTGGTAGTTTATTTGATGGATGTGCAGGGCCTTACGAATGAAAAGATAGAGGAAGCGATTGCGGACTTGGAAAAAGAGAAAGTGCCCTACCTGATTGTTCTCAATAAAATCGATGTACTTTCCGCAGAGCAAGCAGCATTATTACCTACGAGAGATAATGTATTGCATTTGTCTGCCAGAGATAAACTCGGTTTGGAACCTTTGAAGGAAGCGATTTTTGCCCGTACGGTAGAAGGAGATTTATTGGGTGAATCGACTATAGTAACGAATGAACGGCATGTGGAAGCCCTGCGGCAACTGCAACAGGCACTGCAGGAAGTATCTAAAGGATTGGAAGAGGGTACACCGGGCGATTTGCTGGCACTCGACATCAGAACCTGTCTGCATCACCTTGGTAGCATTACCGGCACCATCGCCCACGATGAGCAACTGGAGTATATTTTTTCCAAATTTTGTATCGGGAAATAATTTTTCATTCAATCAGAGAAGTGCATGGATTTCTATTTCGGCACCCAGATCTGAATAGCGGCCGGCAGAATATGCGCCTCAACGGATCGCAGTTTCCCCCTGAATTCTCCATCAATCTGAAAAGGAACTCTTTTCTTACACTGAATTCGAACACGTTGAGCTCGGTGAATTACTAAAACTTCCGGATCAAAGCTTCGCCTGCGGAATAACATCTTCAGGGTTTCCAGAAGTGATATTTTTTTCATAATCACTACTTCAAAATGATCATCGAACAAGGATCCTTCCGGATTGATCATTGCACCTGTTCGGTAGGAAGTCCCATTAGCCAGCACCACCATGTTCGCTTTTTCCTGATAAACTGCATCGTCTATGGTTAATGTCAGCCGGAAAGCCCGGGTATACCACAAAGCTTGAATAGATACACGGGCATATCCCCACATGCCCCTTTTTCCTCCCTTATTGAATCTTTTCATCGCCCAGGCATTTAATCCGAAATCAGACAAATGCAAACACAATTCATTTTGAATCGACAACACATGAATAGGGCGCGGCTTACCTGTTAGCAGAACCTGCAAAGCTTCCAACGGCTTTTCCGGAATACCGAGTTCATAAGCGAGACCGTTCGCCGAACCCGCAGGTAAAATACCTAATGGGATACGACTCTTCAACAACGCGGTGGCGACCAGTTTAATGGTACCATCTCCCCCAACTGCCACTACTAAATCAGGCGCAGCTGCTTCAATAACTATTTTCACCTGTTCCGGAAATGTTTCTGCTGACATTACCCAGAACTCCGGTGTTACAGATTGGCCACTGAAAAAATCTTCTATCATCGGAATCCAGCCGGTAGTTCTTGCCCCCGAAAAGGGATTGATGATAAAAAGAATTTTTATGGACTGCACGAAAAATTATAAGTGATGAAGGAATTGAATAATTGGTAAATTGAACCTGGAAACCGTATGGCAAAGATACAGCAACAACAGGTCAACCTTCGTTTGTACAAAGGGTATGGTCATGCCCATCACCTGGTGGTGTATGGTCACCTCTTACAGGGAACGCAAGCATTGCGGGAGCGCTTCACACATCAGTTGTGGTACAATGCCCGTCATTTGTTCCGGTTATTCAACATTCAGCCCATTTCAGGGGCCCGTATACGGCTGCATCAGGGAGATATTCAGTTAGAGACCCTTACCAGGGATGACGGATTTTATGAATTTCACTGGCAGGCATCCGGGGAATTAACTGCCGGGAACCACCCCATACGGGTTGCTTATCTGGATGCTGAAGGAAATGTTGTGGAAGAAGCCGAAGGGGAGATTTATGTTCCCCATTCTGTTCAATTAGGCGTCATATCAGACATTGATGATACCATTTTGATTTCCTATTCCTCCCGAATGTTCAGGAGGTTGCGCGTATTATTCACCCGGCAACCCCGAAGCAGAAAAACGTTTGAGGATATAGTTCACTATTTTAGGTTGCTCTCATTATCACATACCACCCCCGATTTGCCGAACCCCTTTTTCTATGTATCGAGCAGTGAATGGAATTTATATGACGACCTCACTGAATTTTTTTCGCATAATCAATTACCGGCAGGGGTACTTCTTTTAAATAAAATCAAAAGATGGTTTGAGTTAGGGGCGACAGGACAAACACAACATCACCTAAAACTCATGCGCATTCGGCGTATTTTGGAAATGTTTCCCCGCCAGCGGTTTATTTTATATGGTGATAACTCACAACATGATCCGGCAATTTATTTAGAAATAGCGCGGGAGTTTCCTGATAATATCTTGGCCATTTATATTCGAAGTGTCAATCCCAAAAAGGAGAATCAAACCAAGGCATTGTTGGCAGGGTTACATGATTCACCCATTCATGCCCTTGTTTTTCGTCATACACGAGAGGCCATGCTTCATTCTGTTCAGGTAGGCCTGGTTGATCAGGACGCCCTCAAGTTATTCAACAGCCGATGAATTGCACTCATCGCTCACGCATTTACCGGTAATGAATTAATTTCAGTTAAGCTGCAGTAGCCGCCAATTCTTTTAATGCAGCAACAAAAATGTCAAGTTCTGCGGTAGTGGTATATACATTGGGTGTGATTCTGCAGCCATGAATACCTGCAGTATCAATGGCTACTGTCCATACTTTGTATTGTTGCAACAGTTTCGCCGCCATGTCAGCCGGTTTCATTCCTTTGATTCCTACGTTGGCGATCGCGCAAGAGCGGGCAGGGTCAGTGGGGGTGTTTAGCACGATTCCCGGTAATTGTGCAACGCGGCTGGTCCAGTACTGCTGTAGGTACCTCAGTCTCGCTTCTTTTCTGGCCGGTCCAATCATTTGAAAAAAATCAATGGCATCCATAACGGTTAATTCGCAATGAACGGGATGGGTTCCGAGGTGGTTCAGACGGGTAATATCATCGGCAGCTTTTTCACCCGGTGCGAGTAGCGGCCAGATTTTTCCAATGTGTTGTTTTTTAACATAAAGTAAACCCACACCCAATGGTACGCAAAGCCATTTATGTAAGCTGGCACCGTAGTAGTCACAATCCAGTTCTGTTAGATTGACAGGGATGTGTGCGATGGCATGAGCCCCATCCACCATTACTTCCACTCCTTTGCTATGAGCCATGTCGCAAATTTTTCGCACAGGCAATATTTGTCCCGAAATATTAATCATGTGACAAATCATGAGCAGTTTGGTTTTCGGTGTGATGGCTTTTGCATATAACTCTACAATTTCTTCATCCGACGATGGGTGGTTTGGAACGGATACACGCACAGTTTTTATATTATACCTTTTTGCTGCCTGTTTGAACATATCCAGCATGGCCCCATAATCCTGTTCTGCCATCACTGCTTCGTCTCCCGGTTGCCAGGGATAGCCACCGATAATCATATCCATGGATTCAGTAGTGTTTCGGGTGAGTACCAGTTGGTCGGGGGAGGTTCCTACCAATGCGGCAACCTTCGCAGCCATTTTTCTTTTATTGTCGAACTGAAAGTTTCTCATGTAATAGGAACCCTGGTAGTTCACTTCCCTGATATGTTCAATCTGTCTTTCCAGAAGGGGCGTGGGTAAAATATTATAGTAACCGTTTTCCAGATTAATATAATCAGGCTTCAGTCGATAGTTACCCCTGATTTGTTGCCAGAAGTCATCATCCGCAGCCGTGGTTTCGGGAGATGAATTCAACAGTTCACGTGCCTGTACCGGCAGTTGCATCCAGGCCAGGGGGGTACTGAGGGCAGTGTAAGTGAGGTTACGCAGAAAGTCACGCTTT
>JBIIRN010000191.1:0-4383 GCA_044341525.1 Sediminibacterium sp.
TTCCTCATCTTACTGAAGATCTATTATTCAGACTATTTTGCTCATCCGGTCAAACCCAGTCGCCCGGAAGAAAGCAGTTTTTCCTGGCCCTTTCAGGGAATGATGCGAAAGGGGGCACACAAAGTGGCCTATCGAAAGAAAAATATAAATCCTTAACTCAAACAGCAGGAATAAATCCAGGCAGCTAAAGCCGCCCCAACCAGTGGACCTGCTACAGGAACCCAGGCATAGGCCCAATCTGACCCTCCCTTATCCTTAATGGGTAGCACCGCATGCATAATTCGGGGGCCCAGGTCACGCGCCGGGTTGATGGCATAACCGGTTGGCCCTCCCAGACTCAATCCAATGGCAAGCACCAGCAGGGAAACCGGCAGGGCATTCAGGGAACCTAAAGAATGTTCAGCAGAACTGATGAATAAGATGCCGATGACAAAAACCAGGGTAGCCAATGCCTCCGTTAAAAAATTTTGCAAGGGGTTTCGTATAGCAGGGGAAGTACTGAACACTGCCAGACAAGTAGCTGCATCGGCAGTTTCATCCAGGTGATTTCGATACATGAACCATACAATGGCAGACCCCAACATGGCTCCCAACATCTGCGCAGCTATATAAGAAGGCACCAATCCCCAGGCGAGTTTGCCTTGTATCGCTAATGCAAGCGTTACAGCCGGATTCAGGTGAGCTCCGCTGATGTTTGCCGTCATATATACCCCGACAAAAACAGCCATCGCCCAACCAATAGTAATGGCCATCAATCCGCCTCCGTTTCCTTTAGTCTTATCTAATATCACATTGGCCACAACGCCATTACCTAAAATAAGAATCATAGTTGTTCCTGCGAGTTCAGCAACAAATGGTGTCATAAATAATAATTGAGAGAGTTAAATTAACTAATAATGTAGTTTTTGGCAACTAAATCAAAGTTCCTGATCTGATCCTGCTGCCATTGTTCACCCTGTCCGGATTCTTCGGCCATCCAATTTGCAACGCGCGGGGCACATTCCATGGCAGCCCGTGCATCGAGAAATAACAACCGGGTTCGACGGGCCAGAATATCTTCTACCGTCACGGCCAACTCATGCTGCATCGCATATTTCAAATCTGCCCGGGTATAGGGGTAATCAAAATGAATGCGTTCAGCATACGCCGGTTCTTCCTGTATCCAATGATTGATTTTTTCCTCTTTGTGCGGGGGATCCCCAATGGGCAAGGTATGGGTGAGGCATGCTTTTTTGATCAGCTTCCCAACAAATGCTGCATTATCGACCGCATCCTGTGCCATTTTTCGGTAGGTCGTCCATTTACCACCGGTAATGGTAACCAAACCGGAGGGAGCAATTAACAGGGTGTGATCACGGGAAAGCATCGCTGTATTGCCACTCCCTTCCTGTGTAACCAAAGGACGAAGTCCGGCATAAACACTGAGCACCTCTTTCTCTGTGATGGGCTGAAGACTATATCGGTTGAAATGATCGATTACATATTGCGTTTCAGAGCGCAGCGCCTTGGGCTCGAGTTCAATTTCCTGCACCGGGGTATCGGTGGTTCCCAACAATACTTTTCCCAACCAGGGAACTGCAAATAAAACCCTGCCATCATCCGTCTTGGGTATCATCATCGCTTCCTTGCCCGGAAATAAATGAGCCGATACAACCAGGTGAATTCCTTGGGAGGGCGTTACTATTTTATGTCGGTGGGCATCATCGAGTTGCAGGATGGCATCGGTAAATACACCGGTAGCATTCACGATTGCTTTGGCTTTAACTATATGTATTTCCCCACTGATCAGGTCTTTGAACTGAAGGCCCTTGAGCTTTCCCTTGTCATGATCAAGTTGAATGACCTGAGAATAATTCAATAAAATAGCTTTTTGTCGGGCGGCAGTGAAAGCCAGTTCAACACAAAGTCGGCTGTCATCGAATTGACCATCGTAGTACAAAATCCCCCCCGATAACTTTTCTCTTTTGATAGCAGGTAATCGCTCGATGGTTTCTTCCCGGCTCAAAACTTTTGTCTTCCCTAACGACCAATTCCCCGAGAGCAGGTCATACATCCTAAGACCGATGGCATAATAATATTTTTCCCACCACTTATAGGCAGGAACAATAAAGGGTTGTACAAACGTGAGGTGGGGTGCATTCTTTAACAGTCGGCCTCTTTCTTTCAGTGCCTCTCTTACCAATTTTATATTTCCCTGTGCGAGGTAACGAACACCGCCATGCACCAGCTTAGTAGATCGACTGGAAGTTCCTTTACCAAAATCTGCCTGTTCCAGTAGCAGGGTTTTATATCCGCGACTAGCGGCATCCAATGCAGTGCCCAATCCGGTAGCTCCTCCGCCAATAATCACTAAATCCCATTCTGCTGTCGGCTGCAATTGTTGCAGCATAAAGGCTCTGTTCATGTTTTAATCAGCATTTCAGGAGTTGGTATCATCATTGGCCCAATGAATGGTAGCAGCGATGGCTCTTTTCCAGCCGCGGGTGAGTTGGTCTCTTTTATCTTCCTGCATGATGGGTTGAAAGGTTTTGTCGACCTGCCAAAGCGCTGCAATCTCTTCCACATCTTTCCAATAACCCACTGCAAGTCCTGCCAGATAAGCAGCGCCCAATGCAGTAGTTTCTGTAATGGAAGGTCGCACCACTTGAGTATTCAGCATATCACTCTGGAACTGCATAAGTAAATCGTTCGCAGTTGCACCCCCATCTACCCTGAGTTCACGAATGGCAATACCTGCATCTGCTTCCATGGCTTTGAGCACGTCCATCGTCTGATAAGCGATGCTTTCCAGTGCAGCCCGTGCAATATGTGATTGGGTGGTACCCCGGGTTATTCCAACAATTGTACCCCTGGCATGCTGATTCCAATGAGGTGCTCCCAGTCCGGCAAAGGCAGGAACCAGGTAGACTCCATCGGTATGCTGCACTTCCGTAGCCAATGCTTCAACCTCTGAAGAACTTCTGATGATCTTCAAACCATCTCTCAACCATTGCACAACGGCCCCTCCGATGAATACACTTCCCTCCAGCGCATATTCCGTTGTTCCTCCCAGTTGCCAGGCGATTGTAGTCAGTAAATTATTAGAGGAAGGTACTGCCTGGTTTCCTGTATTCATCAACATAAAGCAACCGGTGCCATAGGTATTTTTAACCATGCCCGGTCGGGTACACATCTGACCGAAAAGCGCTGCCTGCTGGTCACCCGCTATGCCGGCAATAGGAATGGAAGGCGCCGTTAGAATCTGATCGGTGTATCCATAGATCTCACTGCTGCTTCTTACTTCGGGCAGAACGGAGGACGGTATCTGCATCAATTCGAGTAGTTCCGCATCCCATTGAAGGCTGTGAATATTGTATAACATGGTTCGGCTGGCATTGGAAACATCGGTAGCATGTACTTTCCCATTGGTCAGTTTCCACAAGAGCCAGCAATCAATGGTACCAAAACAGAGCTCGCCTTTTTCTGCGCGGGCCCTTGCCCCGGGCACCTGATCAAGTAGCCATTTTAATTTGGTGCCTGAAAAATAGGCGTCAATCACAAGACCGGTTTTACTGCGGATGGCCTGGTCCCACCCCTCCTGTTTCAACTGATCACAGTAAGCGGCGGTTCGTCTATCCTGCCATACGATGGCGTGGTAGAGGGGTTGTCCGGTTTGACGGTCCCACAGTACCGTTGTTTCCCGTTGATTCGTAATGCCGATGGCGGCAATATCTTTCATGGAAAGATGTGCCTTGATCACAGCTTCTGCGGCAACTCCGAGTTGAGTACTCCATATTTCAGCTGCATCATGTTCGACCCAGCCTGGCTGGGGAAAAATCTGCGTGAACTCTTTTTGTGCAACGGATTTGATATTACCTAACCGGTCAAAAACAATGGCCCTGCTGCTGGTAGTACCCTGATCAAAAGCCAGGATATATTGACTCATGGAAAATGATTTTCACCAAGATACCATTTTTTCCTGCGCAATAAAAATGCGCAACAAAAAGCAAATGATCAGGAACAGGAAAGTGTAAAAAGAAGGGATTTGATCTGCTCTTTAGCCAAATCTCCGGATCAATGGGAGTGCTTTTTTCATTCATGATCATGAAGATCAGAGATCCTTCCCCGTCAATGGAAACACCGGAACGACCCAATACGGTTCCTGCCTTCACATCCTGGTTCTTATTGACTGATACGGAAGAGAGATTGGTGTAACCGGTGAAATATTTTCCGTGCTGTATGATAATCATCTGTTCCCCATCAACTTCACTGATGTAAGAAATTTTACCATCAGCCACACATTTCACCACAGACCCTACCGGTAGCGAAATCTCTATACCATCGGTCTTTCGCTTGAGTTTGGTGCCGGGTATGGTTTCAATTCCAAAATGGGCAGTTACCACA
>JBIIRN010000192.1:0-4375 GCA_044341525.1 Sediminibacterium sp.
CGGTCTTATAGGCTACCCGCTTACCCATTCTTTTTCCAAACAATTCTTTACTGAAAAGTTTGAAAGAGAAGAGTTATCAGATTGCAGTTATGAAAATTTCCCCCTGGAAAACATTGCCGATTTGTCTGCTTTGCTATCCGCTCATCCGGATATTGCTGGACTTAACGTCACCATTCCCCATAAAAAGTCGATAATACCTTTTTTAACCGATGTTGCCCCTGCAGTGCAAAAGACCGGAGCCTGCAATTGTATTCGTATCGTTGGTAAGAAGCGAATTGGTTATAATACAGATGTCATAGGCTTCCATTTGTCACTGCTTCCTCACCTCAAAGTACAGCACCAGCAGGCTCTTATTCTGGGAACAGGGGGTGCAGCTGCTGCAGTTGAATATGTTCTTCAACAATTGGCTGTTCCATACCTCCTGGTATCCCGAACACCCGGAAACAATCAAATAGGATATAATCAACTCAATGAGGAGATTATGACCAACTATACCCTGATTGTCAATACTACCCCGCTGGGTACCTTTCCTGACGTTGATACATTTCCTCCTATCCCTTATGAATTCGTCAGTTCGGACCATTTTTTGTACGACATGGTCTATAATCCGGCAGAAACTATTTTTATTCAAAAAGGGAAGGAAAAAGGGGCAACTGTTTTGAATGGAATGGACATGCTAATCGGACAAGCGAATGCCAGTTGGGATATCTGGAAAAGTTAATTCTGATTCAGTGAATTTTTTCCTTTTGAGAACTGCTTCAACAGGTCAACCATCTTTTCTACCGCTTTTTTTCTGTGACTGAACTGATTCTTTTCGGTCAATGTCATGTCTGCAAAACTTTTCTCACTTCCATCCGGTATGAAAAGTGGGTCATAGCCAAAGCCCTCTGTTCCTGAAGGCTTTTCAGCAATGGTTCCCGGACAAATACCTGTAAATGAGAAATGTTGTCCATTCAATCGGAGTGATATCACTGTCACAAACCTGGCATTTCGGTTGGCTTGACCTTTCATCAGTTCCTGGAGTTTGGCCAGATTTTCACCGGCAGTTGCCTTTTCTCCTGCAAATCGAGCACTTTTGACTCCGGGGGCACCTCCTAAGGCTTCCACCTCTAATCCGGTATCTTCACCAAAACAATTTTTTCCAGTCAATTGGTAAATGACTGCTGATTTTTCCTCAGCATTGGCCGCGATTGTATCATGGGGTTCCGGAATATCGATGATTATTCCTTCCTCTGCCAGCGTGGTAATTTTGAAGTGATCTCCCAGGATACTGTTGATTTCTTCTGCCTTATGGCGGTTGTTGCTGGCAAACAAAAGCGATTCAGGTTTCGACATATCAGCCATTGATAAATGAGGCAAACATTTTCTTCAGCACATTCCACAATTTATTTTTTTCCGCTTTAGCAACTTCAGTTTCTCCTAACATACTTTTTAAGTTTACTGCCTGTACAATTTGACACTGGTCATATTGCTGCAATTGGTAGGGCGGAATCGAAAAGGGTAAATCTATATCTGACGTACTTACCTGAAATAAAAGTAGATAGCGAGGATTCAACTGTTCTTTGATTTGCGAATACTGAACCGGCGTTCTGGCATAGTTGACCAAGGCAACATCGGCCATAGTCAGATGGCAGGCTTTTAAAATATTACTGAGCAGTGCAAATTCCTCTTCAGGTAAAAATGCAGCATCCGGTTCATGAACCAGAATAGTAATATGTTGGCGATTATCTCCCAATTTCTTCCATTCCCCCGGCCGTGTAGTCAATTTTTGTTGCGGAACCTCGACCCGAACAGGAGCTTGTTCAGATTCGGGTAGCACCAGGTCATTTTTATACCAATCTGCTAAAATAAAGTCCGGTAATCGGGGAGATAAGCTCATGTAAAAATAACAGTCGTTAGTTTTCTTTTTTTTTGTTTCTTTGCATCAAAATTAAGGGTATGACGGATGCGGAAACCATTCAAATTATTCGTGTTGATAAAAGTAGCTTAGATAAGCAGGATTGGAACAACCTGCCTTTTGGTAAAGTTTTTACTGACCATTTGCTGGAGGCCGATTATGTCAACGGACAATGGACCAATGTTTGCATCAGACCCTTTCATTCCCTTCATTTATCGCCTGCGACTGCTGTTTTTCACTATGGTCAGGCCATTTTTGAGGGTATTAAGGCATATAAAAATGAGGAAGGGCATGTAGCTATCTTCCGTCCGGAAGAAAACTGGAAGCGATTCAATCTTTCAGCTGCCCGGATGGATATGCCTCAAGTTCCTGAATTTATCTTTCTGGAGGGTATGCGTCAGTTAATTGAATTAGATCTGGCTTGGGTTCCTTCTGCGACTGATCATTCTCTTTATATCCGTCCTTTCATGATTGCAACTGATGAGGTTATTGGGGTTAAACCTTCCGAAACCTATAAGTTCATGATTCTATTGAGCCCATCCGGCCCTTACTATCTGAAGCCAATGCGGATTTATGTAGAGGAGAAATACACCCGCGCAGCACCGGGTGGTGTAGGTTTTGCAAAAAATGCAGGTAATTATGCCGGAAGTATGCTGGCCACTACTCAAGCCAGAAAAGCTGGGTATGATCAGGTATTATGGACAGATGCTTTTGAACACAAATATTTACAGGAAGTGGGTGTGATGAATGTTTTCTTTCTGATTGGTAACAAGGTTATTACTCCTTCTTTAGAGGAGGGTACTATTTTACCGGGTGTTACCAGAAATAGTGCCATTGAACTGATTCGTGATATGGGTTATGTGGTCGAGGAACGTGCCATCAGTATCGATGAATTGATAGAAGCACACCAAAAAGGGGAGGTGAAAGAGATATTTGGAACGGGAACTGCAGCCACCATCGCCTATATTCAGGAATTGGGCTACCGAGACCATCATATCCAACTTGATATTGATCAGTGGACGGTTGCGCCCACCCTCCGAAAGCTGATGAATGATATTAAGTACGGCACAACACCCGATACACGCGGATGGCTTTTCCCCGTCAATTATTGATTCATTCAATTCACTGTTTGATCCATCGCCCTGCGGCGTAAAAATTCTGTTCCCGGTTGTTGATTACTACCTGATAAATGCCCTGAAGCAGATCCATTACATTTATTTCCAGCACTGATTTTTCGGGAACAGACAGCCGCATATTTTTAATACACTTTCCTTCCTTTGAAAAAAATCTAACTGACACCTCTGACTTTGGCCACCATAGACTTCCTATGTACAAAATATCTTTAGCAGGAACCGGCCAAATACGAAGCAATGGCCGAAACATACTATTTGAATCAAATGCGGTGGTCCAAGGACTAACAATTGTGAATCTTGTATTGCTTCTACTCAGGGTATCTTGGTTGATAGTGAATGGAATGATAGTATCTCGGTTCATTGGCCACCATTTTCCGGTATATCGATCGAACAATTGCCATCTATATTCTTCCTGCCAGTTTTTTTTCAAAAGATGGATTTGATAATTTCCATTGCTTGCATTATCTGTTCCTACGTTAATTTTTGTTTGGGTATGAAATGGCCGCTGATCATAGGATAACTTTTGACCGGAATTCGTGGTGGTAAATAAATCATGAGAAGGGTTATTGATTTTTATTCCATCCCAATAATCAAAATCTGAAACAGCACTTTTATTATCCCGAATGGTTACCCTGTCGATGAAAAGACTGTCCTTCCACCACTCAAGTAAAATGGTGGGTATATTATTTTGTTCATTTGTTTGGAATGCCGGAATGGCTGAGCTGATTTTTGATTTCTCCGGAAAGATTATTTGATGGTTGTTTTTGGATCCCCGCAGATAGATCAGTAAAGTTTCAAAAGGAAGTAATGAGTCGGTTGATGCAAAGCTATTACAGGTGAATCCTCCAGATATACCTTGTTCAGGATTCCATTTCCAGTATACCGGCGCTATGCTATCGGATAGTTGTAATCCTTTGGTGTCTATCTTACTGACAAACGGATTTCCCACCAATCTGAATCCTTCAGAAGAATCGGGAAAACTGATGCATTGGTCGCCGGCATTAAGTTCCCCTTTTAGATGGATGGCCATTTCTTTTGTGAAAGTATTTTTGTTTTCCTGCAACCAATCTGTTTCATCATCGAGGCCTTTTCCTTTGTCCCCCCTGAAAAGCCATCGAATTCCCTCGCTCTTTTCCCAACCATTGGGTACTTGTCCATTGAGAGATGTAAATGCTTGCCATATCAGCGGTTGACTAATACTATTTAGCTTGACATTGCTTAGTTTAAATGCCGAGGGCAGTTGTAAGGGGGTTAGGGCAAATCCACTATCTGATTTTTGGTCACCGGTTATATCAATTTCTTTAGTGAGTTGTCTTAATCCAATTCCATGAGAGAAAGGGTGTGC
>JBIIRN010000194.1:0-4347 GCA_044341525.1 Sediminibacterium sp.
CGCCAATTTTCCATCTTTCTGTAAGACTGAAATCGCCATTAAAATTGATACTGGAATTGGTAATGGTTTCAAATCCGGAGTAGTCGGACTTCATTGCGCGTGAAAAACCAAGTGAATAAGACAAGGAAAGATTCCAGGGAATATTAAAATCCGTGAATTCTGACGGATTCGCTCTAATGAACTGAAGTTCCCGCTGTTGTTCTTCCGGTGTCATAAACGGGTCATTGGGTAAGGGTTCACTTTTTTTGTCCTTGCTATCTTTTCCATTCCTGGATTTACTCTTAAAGGAAGTAGAGAGTGCAATGTTTCCGCTGGTAATGCGACCAAATTTCAATCGAGCTGGATCAAAATTAAGTTGGTTCACTCGAAACCCACGGGCATCCACCTGGTAAGGATCCATGGTAGCATTGGCACTAATGTTGACTACATCAAACAAAGTACTCCTCGCATAAATCGAGAATATTCCTAACGCAAAACTGTCTGCCATCAGGTTATAGGAAGAATTGATACCAAAACCATCCAGTAATTTAATCTTTTTGGTATTCTTTCCTGAGGTATCTGTTTTGTCTTTTACCTTCATCTCCAGCACATTGTCTAACCCAAAGGCTATACCACCGAAAGCACCTTCCGAAAAAGTTCCCAGTACACCCCCTTCAAACTGAGAGAAGCGCATCACTCTTCCGGTCGTATCTACCTGGGTATTATAATAATACCGTTTGGCCATATCGGGTTTATAGTTGAGAGATATCGATGGTCTTACTTCATGTCGAATGGCAACAGTTTTACTCGTGGGCTTGAATTGATAAGTACCAAAAATTCGGGTATTCAACGATAAGCTAAAAGCCATTTGCCTGGCAGTGTAGAATCCTTTCTGAACAGTAGTATCGACTTTTTTAGTTACATCATTCCAGTTTCTAAATAAACGTTGCCCATACCATCTTTCCTCATAGCTTACACCGGGAGCAATGGTTATGGGCCCCAGCGCGGGAAGGGATAAATTGATAGGAAGATTATGCTGCGCCCCCCATTGCAAGGTATCTAAGATTTTGCGCATGTTAAATGCCGTATCGTAAAAAGAGATCAGGTTTTGAAAATTTCCATTATAGCCAATGCCGAGTTTTTCGTACCATTTGGCAGTTCCCACCCGTTCCTTTTTTTGAAAGGGAAAGAAAGTGACCACATTGAAGTTGGCCGTGGGTAGATTCAGGTTCACCAACTTGGTATTGGAATTCTGGTTGTGGTTCAAGTTGAGGGATAAATTGTATTTCCCTCTCCAATCTTTTGAATAACTGATGTTCGATTGCAATTGGTTCTGGAAGTTCAGGAAAGGATTGTTCAGGAGATTCTGGTTATAGCTGGTGCTACCAAAATTGACGTTGGCAGAAAAATTGGTACCCGGTCTTGCCCTCGAATCACGGCTATGTCCCCAGGTTACCATGAAACCCCTGGTTTCATTGAATTCCTCTTTCGAGAACGCATTTCTATTGAGTGATTTGTTTTTTAAAAAACTGAGGGTGAAATTGCCTGAGTATTTATATCGCCTGATATATTTAGAGTTAAAATTTACATTCCACCCACCATAAGAATAAATATTGGCTCGGGTAGTGAGATCCGCATATTCACTCAAAACCTTATAATACCCCAATCCTTCCAGTCCCAACCCGAAATCTTCACTGGCAGTAAAAGTGGGAAACATCACCCCCGATTGTTTGCCTCGGTTGAGCGGAAATAAGCCAAATGGCAATGAAACGATTTCAATCGGTACTGATTCAATTTCCGGATATACCCTTCCTGTTACAGCCAGTTTATTATTGATTAGTTTCATCCGGTTGCTTTTAAAAGCAAAATGGGGCGTATCCAGGTTACAGGTAGTGAATCGTACATCCTTTCCGAAGGATTCATCTACCCCTACTTTTTTCAGCGTTTGTGCATTTACATAGATTTCTCCTTCCTGGAGATAGGTATTTTTAATCAACCCCTTATTGCTTTTCATGCTGTAAAAGATCGAGTCACTGATCGTTTTCATTTCCCCCTGAGAAAATTGCGGCTTACTATACGGATTTCCTATTGAATCGGTACTCCCAAAAGCCTTCACCATCTGGGTTTGCTGATTGAATTCAATCACCGAGGCCTCCAATTGGAGGTCTTTGTAATCTGTCTTGGCTTTTCCGTAGAGAAGGAATAGTTTATCCGGTACCATCAGTATCCCCGAATCTTCTGCCGCATAATTTACTATTGCATCGAGGGAATCGGTGGAAATGGGCAGGGTATCTACTTTGACGGTATCCCTGCCAACCCGGGGTTGGATCGTATCTTTGCCGGCACTCTTTTTAATGGCTGGAAGTGTATCGGTCAAAGAAGTTCTTGGCAGCGGGGAAAGGTTGAAATTGAATGCATTTGCCGTATAAAATGTTAATAAAATACTGCCTGCCGCAATAACAATACACGCGGCAGATTTTACGTTAAGTTTGCAGAGATTTTTTAACATAATAGCGACAAAAATAAGCCCTTGCTTTGGTAATCCTGACCTCCCCCCATCCAATTAACGTATTGATATGAAGAGAAGTATATTGGCTGCCTGTATCTTGCTTTTTATTTTTGGAGGGAACTACGCTGGTTCTGCTCAGAATTCCACTCCACCCAAGGCCCGGCAAGGTCTTCGTAAAATCGTTATTGATGCCGGGCATGGAGGTGAGGATTTCGGGGCGCGCGGTGCCTTTTCATCGGAAAAAGATATCTCGCTGGCCATCGCATTGAAACTGGCAGCGATGATCAGGGAGCAAATGCCCGATGTCGAGGTTTTTATGACCCGAACTACTGATGTTTTTGATCCCGTCACAGAAAAGGCCAAAATGGCCAATGCTGCCAAGGGTGATCTTTTTGTCTGCATTCACGTGAATTCCACCCCCCCCATTCGTCACAAGGAATTTGTGGGGTATAAAACCGAAACTTATTACAAGGGAAAAGGCAGCAAAAGAAAAAAATATACCCGGAAAGTAAAACAATATAGGTACTGGACCACCCCCAATACAGCCAAAGGCACTGAAACCTTTATCTATGGGGTTGATAAGTCTAATGCTGCAAGAGAAGCTTTGAGTGAAAATGAAGATATGTATATGGATAGTGTCTCTATGCAGGAATTAAAGGATTTTAATCCAACTGACCCTGCTAAGATGATGATAATCAATATGAAAATGCAGGCTTATTTTAGCAGAAGTGCCAGTCTGGCTCTCACCATTGAAGAGGAATTCGCTAAAGTGGGAAGGGTTAGTCGGGATGCCAAACAGCGTCAAAAAGGAATTTGGGTATTACAGGCCGTCGCCATGCCCGCCGTTCTGGTTGAGACCGGTTTTATATCAAATCCTGAAGAGGAACTTTACTTAAATAGTACCGAAGGTCAAATGGAAATATGCCAGGTATTAGTGCGCTCTATCAAGCGATATAGATACTCGTTGGATAAGCAACTGAATCCCGGGTTGGTTCCTTCCTCCGGTAAATAAGCCAGCGGGAAAGGTGTTCAATTGTCTTGATAACCATTAGATTTGTAGGTATGAAAGTATCGAATGAAACCAAAGTAGGAGCCCTGACCGCTATCTCTATTACCCTGCTCATTTTGGGTTTTAATTTTCTCAAGGGCAAGACCCTGTTCAAGACCGGACATTACATTTATGCTAAATACGAAGATACCAAGGGATTGATGGTATCCAACCCCGTTTATATCAATGGATTTCAGGTGGGTACTGTAATGGAAATTGAAAACGATGATGCTACCCTTCATTCCCTCACCCTTACCCTTAAAATGAAGGAATTCTACCAAATACCCATTAATTCAGTTGCTGAGATAAGAGAAAATCCTTTGGGAACACCCAGTGTAATCATTCGATTGGGGAATGCTACCACTTTCCTGAATGCCGGTGATACCGGTATGATCGCCTCGCTGGTGGATAAAATGGGACCGGTTGGGCAACAAATTCAGGAGACCCTGCTTCAATTAGATTCTGTTCTCAAAAATATCAACCGCATATTTGATCCCAATACCAGAAATAACATGCAGCAGATGATTGCTAATATCAATCAAACTACTGCCAGTTTAGTCACTTCATCCGCATCCATTCAGCAAATGTTGGCAGCTCCCGATGGAAGTATTCATCAAACCCTGCAAAATGTAAATAGCTTCACCAAAAATTTAGCGGATAACAATGAAAAAGTAAATAAGATACTGAGTCAAACTGAAACCACTACCGCGCAACTTAGCAAAACAGATTTTCCCGGTACAGTGGAACAATTGAAACTCGCTGTCAACAACCTGAATAATTTGCTTGCCAATATCCAGTCCGATAAGGGAAC
>JBIIRN010000196.1:0-4333 GCA_044341525.1 Sediminibacterium sp.
CGTCGGTGCTGTTGTAGTTAAGACTGGAGAGCCATTCGAAGGTATGTTTTTTGGTAGCGTAGAGGAAGGAGGCGTCGGCGAGAGCGAATAGTTCAGACTGTCCGTCGTTGTTGTAAAGGAAGCTAAGTCCGCCTACACCGTAGAGTCTACGTTCCTGGAGGGAATCGAGAACAGATTTTTTGAAAAGTGTTACTTGTGCGTTGAGTGGCTGCTGCAATAGGAGGAGTAGAATCAGCAAGGATGGCAGCGATATTGTTTTCAGGGTTGGCATGGGATGCCATAAAAATAATGAAATTAGGTAAGGAAGGTAGGGAGCTAATTAGTCGCTTTTAGTTATTTTTGCAATTCGCCGGCAGTTAATTTCTTCCGGATCGGGCCTATAGCTCAGTTGGTTAGAGCACCTGACTCATAATCAGGGGGTCCCAGGATCATGCCCTGGTGGGCCCACAGCCGAAAGGCAACATTATCAAGGGTTTATGCTGTTAAAAGCGTAGACCCTTTTTGTTTGGGGTAAATCTCTGCCAGGTTCTGGCCAGGTTTTGTGTTTTTTGAGGAAAAAAAGGGGTGAATTTTTTACCACATACACTCCGCTTCTGTCTCCACATTCCAAAAGGTTCCCGTTTTGAAATCACTTGTGATAAATTGAAATATTTTTTGAGCAGATTCTTCAGGTGATAGTCGTCCATTGACGTTACTCTTTGCAATATTAGTTCTCACCCAACCTGGGTGCACAGAAGCAACAAGTTGTTTACCCGCCAGTCTATTACTTAAAATTTTGGTATACATATTGAGTGCAGCCTTGGACATTCTATATGCAACTGAATCACTTTTCTCGCAAACATCAATTGAACCCATCTTAGAAGATATAATTACAATTTTACCTCCAACATTCAAGTACTGCAGCATTTGTTCGGTGAAAAATGTAGTCCCTGTCACATTAACATCTAAAGTTTTCTTGAAAGAAATTTCTTGTGGCAATTCAAAATCTAAATCAGGACCGATACCTGCATTATTAATTAAGATGTCAATTTTGATATTATCAGATTGAAAGTTTTTTTCAAACGCAGCAATTGTATCTAAATTGGAAAGGTCTAGTGCGAAAGATTTGTAATTATTTTCATTAATATTATCAATACCTGTTGTGTTAGTTCCAATAACTCTATAACCATTGATTAGCAATAATTTAGTTAATGCATATCCAATGCCTTGGCTTGTTCCTGTTATCAAAATTGTATTCATTTTGCTAAATTATGTAAATAAGATAGTTTTCAATTCATCATATCCCGGCCAAGTTCCGGGCCAGGTTTTCACCAAAAACAGGTTAAAAGAGTTGAATTATGAGAAATATAAATCTATTTCAATCTTATATCCTATTGAATATCAATAAAAGAAAAGGTATGTAATAACACCAGAAACCCTCATAATCAGGGGGTCCCTGGTTCAAACCCAGGTGGGCCCACAGAATAGAGTGTGAGTGTGGAGATTGAGTGTGAGGATTAACTTCACGCTCGGCCTCCAACTCACACTTTTTTATTTTATATAAATTGAAAAGGGAACAGTCAAATAGAGCCCGCCAGAGGCGGGCTATGATTGCCTTAATTTTTCCGATGATCATCCATTAAAATGAATTTAATACCCAATTAAATCACCATTCCGTTAGAAATTCGTTTGGCTTGAATTTTTGGTAGATTTAACCCATGAAAAATTTCATCCTCCTTCTCTCCTTCTTTGGGTTCAGCCATCTGTCTGCCCAGACAACCACCTACTACCTGATCCGACATGCAGAAAAAGATACCAGTGCCGCCGGCTCAACACAGATGCAGGCGAATCCACCCTTGAGCAGCCAAGGTAAAGTGAGAGCAGAAAAATTAGCCGCCCTCATGGAAAAAGAAGGCATTGACTTCCTCTTTTCAACCGACTACCTACGCACAAAATCCACCTTGGCACCCCTCGCAACAAAAATCGGGAAGCCCATACAAATATATTCCCCCAACCAACAGACAGCCTGGGCAGACACCATCCGACAGCCACCCTTCCTCGGTAAAAAACTATTAATTGTAGGACATTCCAATACCATTCCTACTCTCGCTAACCTACTGATTAGTCAAAAGAAGTACGAGAACTTGGCAGATAACGAATATGGACTGATTTTTCAAATTACAATGGAGGGCAATAAAATTAGAGACAGTGTCTGGAGGTATTGATTTCAAGCCTGAATGATTTTTGCCCAACGGGACTATTAGATTTCATCCATGAAAGAAACAGCATTTTTAAAGTCTGTCATAGCAGGTTCTATGCTCATATTAGCAT
Organism: Sediminibacterium sp.; assembly: GCA_044341525.1. Classification (GTDB taxonomy): domain Bacteria; phylum Bacteroidota; class Bacteroidia; order Chitinophagales; family Chitinophagaceae; genus Sediminibacterium. The sequence continues at coordinate 2,311 of JBIIRN010000196.1, forward strand.
TACTGCTGGTCGATACCTACCTAATTCCCACAGCTGATTATAAGCCTGAAGTGATTGAGTCAAAACAATATGTGAGAAATGAAGGTCGAAAATATAGGGGATATACTTACATCCTCCAAACCCAACATCAATCGATTAGGATAAAGGAAAATCTTTACAGAGAATTGATGCCGGGAGATACCATCCTAATCAACCACTCGTGTTTATTATCAAGTCCGCAATACCTGCTACAAAGAGATGGAGAAAGTTTCCTGCGGTATAAAATTGGATATATCAGGGCCGCATCCGGTCTTGAACTCATCATTGCCTTGCTTATTGGTCATATTGTAACACTCATTTTCTTCAACCGCTTTCCCGGGGAACCGGGTAGAAAAAGATTGGTGTATGTATTACTAACCCTAACCATTATTCAGGTTTGCTTTTGTCTGTTCTATTTAAAATAAAGTTTATATTAGAGCTTGATATTTTTTACATTCAACCGCCATAATAGGTAGCATCAATTCCTCCAATCAACACAGCACATATGGAAGTCCACCACCACACCCACCACCCGAAAAGATGGAAAGAATATTTCTGGGAATTTTTTATGCTCTTTATGGCCGTTTTCTGCGGATTCCTGGCAGAACTGCAACTTGAACATTATATCGAACATCAACGGGAGAAAAAATACATCGAAAGAGTATATAGAGACCTGAAAAAAGATACTGCCTTTTACAGTGAGCATAAAAACAATTTGTCCAAAGCCTATCAACTAATGGATTCTATGGTCATTCAGTTGCATACGGGGGACTATCAAAAAGATCCGGACCTATTTTATAAAATGGCCATAAGAGCCAGGGGTGCACGTTATTTTGAATATTATAATACAGCTTTCGAGCAGATGAAAACTTCCGGTAATCTCAGGTTAATACGGAATGAACAATTAATAGACAGTCTAGCGAGCTATTATTATTTTCTTGACAAAAGAGTCAGTGTGATGGACCAGCGACACCTGGAAATCGTTTCTTCCCTCAACAATGCACTGTACTCATTCATAGATGCCGGTCAATATGTAACAAAGGGCAGCTATGATGACGGGATGGTGCCAAGAAATAGTTTTTCGACCCAAAATGCACTATTTCCTGTAGTAACGGAAGCAGTTAAACTTCAATTGAAAAATATGTGCTTTCACCGAAAAGGGAATTTAAAAGGTCAGGTTACTTTTTTGCTGGACTTACAGAAAAGGTCAAACCGCCTCTTGAAGCAAATTGAAAAAGAATACAAGATAAAATAAACACAGAGGCACATTTTCCTTCCTGCAAGGTCTTCTCCTGAAAAGGGAAACACGTCACCTTAGAACATGCCATAAACTTTAATTACGAATACCCCGAAATGTAATAGATTGCTTATGGCTGAACTCCACCGGCTTGCCATTTTTCTTTGCCGGTATCCAATCACCCCCCTTCCTGATCACTCTAATACATTCCATATCAAAGGACCATATCGCGGATTGAAAAATAAAAATATCAGAAATCTTTCCTACCTCACTCACTGTAAAACCAAGAAGCACCTTAGCTTTATTGTCTTGAAAGAACTCAGTAATTCTGAGATCAGGAGGAGTCAATTCCTTTGACAAATAATGCGTCCATGCTTTCATCCCCCCTTTATATTCAGCCGGCTGTATGGTATCAGTTGTATCAGTAGTTAAAGAGTCACTTGTGACGATACCTTTTTCATTTAACTGCCGTATAGAACCATTGGCATATTGAACGGTTTTTGATAAATGATTTTCCTGCCATAAAAGCTTTCCCTTGTTATATTCCTTTTTAATAATTGCCCGACTACTATCATCATATAAATATTCCCAAGTACGGTCTTTTTTACCCCGATAAGTAAACCCCATACTATCCAGCATTCCCTTCGCATTGTACCATGCAAATCGACCATTGGGTATCGATAAGTCCTGATCATAGTATGTTTCCCATTTTACTAACGGACCAGTTTTATTATAGTACCTGCACACATAGGTAGTATCATTTTCTTT
>JBIIRN010000027.1:0-14759 GCA_044341525.1 Sediminibacterium sp.
ACCTCCTTCGACAAGGGAACCATCTTCACTCAATTCCCTCGTCCGCAAGCAGAACTGAACTGGGATCTGTATGCCGGGGGATAAATTCATTTTATCTTCAAAAAAAGAGGTCACTTGACAGTGACCTCTTTTTTTTGTGCTCATCCCTCTCTTAAAAAGATTAATACTGTCTTTAATTCATTCTGAGCCAACTGTCTGAAAATAAACAGGACTATTTCTCCTGAATTAAATAACCCATCAACTCTTCCACCATTGCACTACTGCCGCCGAAGAATGGACTCCGCTGGTGAAGGTCAGAGGGCATAATATCCAAAATACGGCGGCTACCATCAGAAGCAATTCCGCCTGCCCGCTCAATAATAAATGCCATCGGATTACATTCATACAACAACCGAAGTTTTCCGGCTGGTAAATCAATCATACCCGGATACATAAAAATACCTCCCTTAATCAGATTCCGATGCACATCGGCTACCATACTTCCAATGTACCGCTGTGAATAAGGACCTCCATCTGTTATCGCCCTTTTCTGACAGGCAGTAATGTATTGCTGCACCCCTTTTTGATAGCGAAAAAAATTGCCATGATTGACAGAATAAATTGTTCCATCAGGTGGACACTGAATATCAGGATGACTCAAACAAAATTCTCCTATAGAAGGATCCAGTGTAAAACCATTCACACCCCGACGGGTAGCATACACAAACATCGTACTGCTACCATAAATCACATACCCCGCTGCCACTTGCTTGTTCCCAGCTTGCATAAAATCTTCCGGAACACAGGGCTGACCCACCGGACTCAATCTTCGATACACACTGAAAGTAGTTCCAATAGAAACATTCACATCAATATTACTCGAACCATCCAGCGGGTCGAAAAGGCAAACGTATTTACTATTATTACTTATCTCATCATCAAAAATCACGAACCCCTCAATTTCTTCACTGCCAATTCCTGCACAACTGATACCATGCCGCAAAACCCCCATCAATTGCTGATTGGCAAACACATCCAGCTTCTTCACCTGCTCGCCCTGAACATTCATATCACCCGTCTCTCCTAAAATATCTACCAGACCGGCCTTATTAACTTCCACATTGATGCGCTTTGCCGCTAACCCGATATCCCGAAGCAGACTACTGAGTTCTCCCGTAGCTGAAGAAAAATTTCTTAACTGTTGTATCGTAAACTCATCAAGGGTGAGAACCTTCCGGTTAATATTCATATGATTAGTTTGAATAGACGAACAAAATCCGGAGCCAATCAGATCAGAATTTCCTAATCAACCTGAGGTGTACCGGTGTCTCACGATATTCAGTATAGATATAACCATTATAAAAATTGATCACATACGCCCCATTGGGATCCTCCTTGGAGGGCTGGGAAGTCCAGTAATTCCCAATCTGAAAACCACCGATCAATTGCTTATTGGCATACAACAACTCTAATTCTTCCTTATTCGGTACCCTCCATTGATCGGATTCACCCAGGCGAAAATCTTTTGCCAACTGAACCGCCTCCGACCATTTAACCATTTTACCCCAATCTTCCCGAGCAACCAAAATTCCATGCGGTACTTTCTTTTCATAACCCGGCTGGCCTTTCTGGATTACAGTTACCACTATTCCACCCTGGTAAGCATCCCCGGGTTTCAATTTTTGAGCTGTACCAGAAACTGAACTTCCAAGAAACAAAGCCCCTAAAACACTGATCAGTCCAACCAATGATTTGCGCATAGTAATTGATTTCTTTCAGCAAGTTACAAACAAATATGCTCCCCATTGATTACCCCTGAAATTACATTCAATCTCGCCCACTCATTCGTATGACTGTTGTAACTTAGATTTCATAAGATTGGCAAATGTGTTACTACCTCGGTATTGAAGTAAAAAAAGAAAGTTTTATCCATGTAAAAGACCTGCGGGTACAGGTAAAAGAGCACGACCTGATTCGACCTGTAATGAGTGGATTTGAATACGACAACTGGCCCATTCTACTACCGGCAGCCGATGATCAACACCTCCATCTTACCCTGGCACACTGGGAACTGATCCCCGGCTGGATCAATTCCCGGGAAGAACTGGTCGCCAGCAGAAAAAAATTCAATACCCTGAATGCAACCGCAGAAAGATTGCTGGAAAGCCGCGTCTATCAAGCTGCTGCGTTAAAAAGACGTTGTCTGATTCTGGCTTCCGGGTTCTATGAGTGGCGTCACTTCAAACCCCCCGGCAGTAAAAAACCTATCGCCTATCCGTATTATATTTCTGTGGTGAATCAACCTTATTTTTTCATCGCCGGTATCTGGCAAAACTGGACAGATAAAACAACCGGTGAAACCCTGCCCTGTTTTTCCCTGGTAACAACTGCTGCCAACCCACTTATGGCAGCTATTCACAATACCAAAAAACGCATGCCGACAATCCTGCCGGAAGAACAGGCCTATGAATGGATACAACCCGAACTCAGCCGGGAAAAGATTTCTCAACTGGCAGAGTTTTCCATCGATGGTACCCTTTTATCAGCCCATACAATCCACAAAGATTTCAGAACCGCTGCTGAACCGGCCAACCCCTGCCCTTACCCTGAATTACCCGCCCTGACTCTTTAAAAAATCTATTTCAAAAGGATCTCAAAATGCTAAATTATTTAGTATTTTGCAGGGTGGAATGGCTTTTTAAGATACTCTTTGACCGGAAATTTATTACGCTGAAAGCAAGATTGATCTACCTCTCTGATCAGGTGGAACGCATTGTGGTAATGGGTCGCAATCGATCTATCACCCTGCAAAGCAACCGGCCGATGCTGGAAAATAAAGGACTAAAAAACAAACGGATTCAATGGAAGATTACCGAAGGAAGCCTGCACAATACACGGGTGCTACAAGGAATCATACAGGCCCTGGAAAGATATTTAAAAAACAACGGACCCGTTCCTCCCCCATCGCCTTAACCTGTCTGTTGCTACTTGTATATTTGTAGAATCATGGGACAAAAAAAACTGATTCGGTTTGAGGAAATACGTCATTTTTCCAATGTACTGGAATACCCCAATGACACTAAAGGAAAATGGAAGGAATTCTTTGGAAATGACCATCCCATCACGCTGGAACTGGCTTGTGGCAAGGGGGAATATGCGGTAGGCCTCGGTCGGCTACATCCCGAACAGAATTTCATCGGCATCGATATCAAGGGCAACCGCATCTGGCGGGGGGCCAAGACCGCCCTGGATGAACAGCTAAAAAATGTGGCTTTTATCCGGTCAGCGATTGATCAGGTAACCAATTACTTTGCGGAGAATGAAATAGCAGGTATCTGGTTAACCTTTCCTGACCCGCAATTGCGGGAATCCAGGTCCAAAAAAAGACTGACCCATCCACGCTTCCTTCGGTTATATCAACAATTCCTGTCCCCCGGGGGACAGGTACATTTAAAAACGGATAGTCCGGTTTTATACACATTTACCCTGGAAGTGATTAACTTATTCGGACTTTCCTTGTTATACCATACAGATGATCTGTATGCAGGGGGTTCGGTGTCGGCAGAATTATCTATCAAGACCCATTATGAAGGTCTGGATATAGCCGGTAGCCGTCGCATCCATTACATTTGTTTTTTAATAGATCAGCCACTGCCGAAAGAGAAAGATGTGTTATTAAAAAAACAGACAAGTGAGCCAGGAATTGATTGAAGGAAGAGACTTTTATTATGATGAAAACGGTCTGACCGTATTTACCCGTGAGTACCACCTCAACAAAGGTTATTGTTGTGGCCATGGTTGCCGGCATTGTCCATACGGATATGAGAATGTGCCCGAACCGAGAAAATCACATTTATTACAGTCAACAGCAGGACATTCAGCTTCACCCCCTTCACCAGCCCATTAATTTCTTTTTCTGAAAAAAAAGAAGTCCATAGAAAAACCTCGCGAAGTATTATCGGCGGGATTACCCGATACTGATTTTTTCAGCAGGGTATATGAAGTGGTACGACTTGTTCCTAAGGGAAGGGTCACGACCTATGGGGCTATTGCCCGTTTCCTGGGGAGTGGCAAAAGTGCCCGGATGGTGGGCTGGGCCATGAATGCTTGTCACCAGGTTCAACCTGCTGTTCCGGCACACCGTGTGGTAAACAGAAACGGACAGTTATCCGGCAAAATGCATTTTGGTGAACCGAACCGAATGGAACAATTACTCAGCAAGGAAAAAGTGAAAGTTTCAAATGATACCATTGTCAACTTCAAAGAGCTGTTATGGGATCCTTCACTTGAGATTGAAATGCTATAATCAGCAATTAGCTTAGCGATAATAGGGATGAATCATCCAGTAAACAATCGGTCCGGTCACTGCTACATACAACCACAGCGGCCAGGTTATTTTCGCTAATTTTTTGTGCAGCACATACTCAGCAGTGAGTGCGCGGTAAGCTGTAAATAGAATAAAGGGAAGGATAACGGCAGCCAGGAAAATATGTGTGATAAGAATAACAAAATAAATGAGGCGCATACTACCGGCAGCTGCTATCTCACTTGCATCTACTGCGCCATCGTGGTTACTGTCACCGAATTTGGCTTCTCCTGCCAACAGGTGATGAATGATATAGGAAACCAGAAATATAACTGAGAAAATCAGGGCTGTCATCATCAACTGTTTGTGCAGCTGATATTTTCCGTTTTTAACCGCAACCAAAGCTGCTACCAGCAATACTGCAATCAGGGCATTGATAATTGCATTGGCAGCAGCAAAAATATGCACATCGAAGCCGAGTTTAACATTCAACTGAATTCTGCTAAGTGCTACGACCACTGAAAAAACAACCACTGAAAAAATACCAATCAGCCAATAGGCTTGCTTATCATTTTTTTGAAGGGCGGGAGGAAGCATGGGATATAGTTTTAGTCTGCGATAACTTCTTTTTTACGTCGGGACTGCATAAATAGAACAAAAATCACTACCAGGGCAACAATGATGAGCCAAAGCCAGCCCAATTCTCGAATTTGGATGAACAAGCGACTTTGCTTGGTTCTGTCTTTCTCTAACAACAACAACCCTATATCTCTCGATAGTTTGAGCATAGAGGCAGAATCTAATCCGTTATAATAGCCCCGAACTTTATAAAACTTATCTATTAAAACAAAGCGATTGGTATGAACAAAATCAGGGGTAACAGGTGCTTCACTGAATTTATCGACTTTAAGTTCATTGAAAGCGAAATCATAGATGGCCTTCCGGTCACCGGTGAGTAGCCACCAGTTATCGTGGTTGACCTTCATCTTGTCGGCATACTCTTTTATAACGGTTACATTGTCATGTTCAGGATCTACGGTAAAAGAAACAAACTGCACTATAGAGCTATCTAACTTTTTACGGGTATTTCCTCCCCGCAGAAAAGATTCCTGTAAGGTTTGCATGTTGGAAGTAAGTCGGGGACAAATACCTCTGCAACTGGTAAAAAAGAAGTCGGCAACAATAATTTTTCCTGGCCGGTCGTAAAGGGAAACTGTATCTCCCAACTGATTGACCAGGGTAATATTGGCTGTGGTGTGCCATACGGTATCATTGACAAGTTTTCCCTTGATCTCTTTGGTCACTACAGTATCCATAAGATAGTGACGGGGCATCTCTACCGCATTGTCACTATAAGACTGCAGTAAGAAATAGGCAGAGAGGGGAAGAACGAGTGCCAGCATTATACCCAACAGTGCACTTTTATTCATGGTATATGATTAAAAAACCATCGCCGCCGGCGATGGTGTATGATCAAAATATTTTTTCAGCCAACGATTAATGATGATCACCTTCCGGCTTGTGCTCCTTCTTTTCCACTTTAATGGTGCTTTGCTCCTTGTAATGAGGATCATAAGTATTCCGCAGATTTTTAAAGGAGTTACCATCATACAAAAAGGCAATGATGAACCAGATGAACAAGGCCAATGGTACAACGATGGTCATGATCAGATTGCGGATTTCATGTTTGAGGTGCATGAAGTAAGCAACAATATAAAATGCCTTTGCCATCATCAAAATAACAATTACCCCCTTGATCAAGAGACGGAGTCCTACCCTTTCAAGTGGTATTCCAATCATCATAAAACCCAAAACCAGCTCGACAATGGTAAGTACGGTGAGTATGATGGTTACTTTCCAGATCTCTTTTGTACCGCCGCCTGTTTGGTGTTCTGCGTGTGTATGTTCCATAAATATATTTAGTATAATTCTTTAACGAAGGTTAAATCAAATCAGGTAAAAGCAGGTGAATACGAATACCCATACCAGATCAACGAAGTGCCAGTACAAACCTACTTTTTCTATCATCAGGTAATGTCCTCTTTTCTCGAACACATTGTTTAGTGTCATGATGAGTACAATAATATTGATGATTACACCAGAAAATACGTGAAACCCATGGAAACCGGTGATGGTGAAAAAGTAATTGGTAAAATTGGTAGAAGAAGCGGTACCATCATGATTTAAGAAAGGATTACTACCCCACCAGGCACCTTCGTGGTACAAGTGTGTCCACTCCCATGCCTGGCAACCCAGGAACATGGCGCCACCGATGATGGTCATGATCATGTATTTCACTACTCCTTTCTTATCCATATTGTGACCTGCATGAACTGCCAGTACCATGGTCACGGAGCTGATAATCAGGATAAAGGTCATGATACTCACGAAAACCAGGGGAGCATGAACCCCTTCCGGTGCAAAGGGAAAACTTTTAAATACTTCGTTGGGGTCAGGCCATCCGTTAGATGAGAAGCGGATGGTACCATAGGAGATCAAAAAAGCGCCAAAAGTGAAGGCGTCACTCATGAGGAAATACCACATCATGAGCTTTCCGTATTCCACGTTAAAAGGACTCTTTCCTCCGCTCCACAATTTGGTGGGTGTTACTGTTGTAGTTGACATGGGGCTATTGAAAATTTCGGTACAAATTTATTAGGTGTTGAGCAAAAACAGGCATTTATGTTGAACTTTTTCTTCATCTATCCAACGGCTAAATAGAACATGAATAGATAAATCCATAATACGTCGACAAAGTGCCAGTAAATACCTGCCAGTTCGATGGGTAAGGGACTATAATTCTTTGATTTTCGGCTATAAACTCCTGCCAGCAGCACTGCCAAAGCGATTACCCCTCCCAATACGTGCAACATGTGCATGCCGGTGATGACCAACAGATAAGAGGCGGCTGAATTACTGCGTTGTCCAACCAGCTGAATGCCATCTTTCTCCAATTGCCAGAACCCGGTCAGTTGACAGACAATAAATACCAATCCGAGTATGGCAGTGGCAGTCACCAGTTGCCGGTATTTGAGCATTTCCCTTGCCTTGAATGCCTTACCGGCCAAATGAAGTGTTAAACTACTGGTCAATATGACAACTGTGCTCAACCAAAAAACACGAGGCAGACCGAATTTTAACCAGCTGCCTTCATTCATTTTAACGATATAAGCACTGGTGAAACCGGCGAACATCATGACGATGCTGGCCATGGCCACCCAAAGCGTGAATTTTTTGGGATGAATGCGGGAAGATGTGGTGGTTGTATTCATACATCAATACTTTGAATTTAATTAACCTTATCTGCCAGCAGTGCGAGTAGCACAACGGGCAAATAAATATAGCTACTGAACATGACCCTTCTGGCGGCAGGCACATCTCTACTGATGTAGAGTCGCATACACTGAAATACCATGAATAAATTGGCGACTACCAGCACCCACATGCTAATGTATCCTGTCATACCAAAATAATACGGCAAAAATCCTACCGGAATCATTAAGACAGAATACATAACAGCTTGTAATGCGGTGAAGCGGGTCGGCCCCTTATCGGTGGGCAGTAGTTTGAATCCTGCCTTGCTGTAATCGGCATGGGCGACCCAGGCAATGGCCCAGAAATGGGGGAACTGCCATAGAAATTGCAGGGCAAACAAAATCCAGCCGCCGGCATTGCTAAAAGTCTTTTCTCCCACTGAAATCGTTGCCATCGGATCAATGGTATTGGTAGCAGCTACCCAACCGATTAAACAGGGCAATGCACCCGGAAAAGCCCCTACTAATACAGCTATGGAATTGATCTTTTTCAGTGGGGTATAAATAAAAGCATAGAGGAAAAGACTAAAGGCCGACAATAAAGCAGCACTCCAATTAAATGCGCTTGATTCATCCCGAAAAAAGTACCCAATGATACCTATCCCCAAAGCACCGGCCAAGGCAGCAAAAATATAGGCCTCCTGCTGAGACATCCTACCGGCAGCGACCGGACGGGATGCTGTTCTTTTCATCATCGCATCGGTATCCTTTTCCTGTGCCTGGTTAATCGCATTGGCACTGCCGGTGATCAGCATCCCGGAGAGGAATAACCAGCCAATCATGGTCCAGTCAAAATGAACAATATTGGGAGCCAGCAGATAGCAGATCACACAGGAGAATACTACGGTAAAGCTTAATGTGAACTTGGTCAGCTGGAAGTAATCGCGCCATTTTTGTTGCAATAGATTGCCCGGGTTCGTATCTGGAGCGGTTGTATTCATTCAGCTTTCATTGAACCGGAGAACCGGCATAAGTATCAGACACGTTCTAACAACAATATCTGGTGGGTTTAGTTCTTTACAACAATGCTCCCGTGTATTCGGGAGCATTGTCTGTTAATATTATTTCATCCGGAGGGTCAAGAACTTAATTCCGGAAAATATTTCATTAATGATGACTTTCATCAGCTCCTACCGGTGTTGTTTGAGAGATGTACTCTTTGCCATCTTTACCATAGTCATAAGGCCAGCGATGTACTTCAGGAATTTCACCGGGCCAGTTACCATGACCGGGACGAAGCGGTGTAGTCCACTCCAGCGTATTGGAACCCCAGGGGTTGAGACTGGTCACCTTACGTCCTTTGAAGATGGAATAGAAGAAGTTAATCAGGAACAACAGTTGTGCTGCAAACACGATCATGGCCACTGTACTGATGAAACGATTTAACTCAGCAAACTGCTTAAAGCTTTCCCAGATGCTGTAATCGTAATAACGACGAGGCATACCGGCCAGACCTTCATAGTGCATAGGCCAGAAGATCAGGTAGGCACCTGCAATTGTGATCCAGAAGTGCATATAGCCCAGGGTATTGTTCATGTAGCGACCATACATTTTAGGATACCAGTGGTAGATACCGGCAAACATACCGAACATAGAGGCCACACCCATTACAATGTGAAAGTGGGCAATTACAAAATAGGTATCATGGAGGTGTATATCGATTGCAGAATTTCCGAGCCAGATACCGGTCAATCCACCGGAGATAAACAGACTTACAAAGCCAATAGCGAAAAGCATACCGGGCGTGAAGCGAATGCTTCCTCTCCAAAGGGTTGTTATCCAGTTAAATACTTTAATGGCAGAAGGTACAGCGATCAATAAGGTCAGCAACACGAAGATTGACCCGAGTAGCGGGTTCAATCCGGTTACAAACATGTGGTGTGCCCAAACCAGGAAGGCCAGGATGGCAATCGCGAAGAGAGAACCAATCATCGCGATATAACCAAAGATGGGTTTTCTGGAGTTCACAGAAAGAATTTCGGAAACCATACCCATGGCAGGGAGCAGAATGATATATACTTCCGGGTGACCCAGGAACCAGAACAAGTGCTGGAAAAGGATAGCGCTACCCCCTTCATTAGGTAAGGCACCCACTCCATTGACAAATATATCAGAGAGATAGAAACTGGTTCCGAAGTTGCGGTCGAAGATCAACAGAATAAAGCCAGACAGCAATACAGGGAAAGAAAGTACGCCCAGTACAGCTGTAAAGAACAAGGCCCAGATGGTCAGTGGCAAACGAGTCATACTCATACCCTTGGTACGCATATTCAGGATAGTGGCGATATAATTCAAACCCCCTAAGAGAGAAGACACTACAAACAATGCCATGGAGATAATCCAAAGATCCATTCCGGTTTTTGAACCGGGAGAGGCATCACCGAGTGCACTCAAAGGAGGATAGGCAGTCCAACCACCGCTGAAGGGTCCCGTCTCAACAAAAAGAGAGGACAACATCACGATACTGGCTAAGAAGAAGAACCAATAGCTCAGCATATTTAAGAAAGGAGAAGCCATATCGCGGGCTCCTACTTGCAGTGGAATCAAGAAATTAGCAAAGGTTCCGCTTAGACCGGCAGTTAATACGAAAAATACCAGAACGGTTCCGTGCGTAGTTACCAGCGCATAGTATGCTTCGGGCGTAATATGTCCGCCCTTGGCCCACTTACCCAGAATGGTTTCGAGCCAGGGATATGTAGCATCGGGATATCCCAATTGAAACCGGAATAATACGCTCATGAGTCCACCCAGTACCGCCCAAAACATTCCGGTAATCAGGAACTGCTTGGCGATCATTTTATGATCCTGGCTGAAAATATACTTGGTAATAAAGGTCTCGTGATGCTCATGGTGCTCGTGGTGTCCATGATCATCATGAACTGCTATCACCCCTGCTGCCTGTGTCTCCGCTACGTGACTCATAAATTATACTTTAATGGTTACAATTATTACTTACTATCAATATTACATTTGAACCTTGTCTTTGTTGTTAATCTTGACCATGCTGATTACCGGTTTGGTAGAATCTGCCATTGGCTTCACTGAAGGATCTTTGTCGGGGAAGTTCACCAAATATTGGGGCTTTTGTTTTGCCATCCAAAGATCAAATTCTTCCTGCTCAACCACTTCGATTACTCCTTTCATAGAATAGTGTCCGTTACCACACATCTGATCACAGCTGATTTCATAAACGAAGTTGGGGTTGCCGGTTAACTCTTTCATCTCCTTGGTGGTGAACTTGGGCGTAAACCACAGGGTTGTCGGAATACCTGGCACGGCGTCCATCTTCATTCGGAAATGCGATAATCCTACGTCATGAATCACATCTCTTGAACCAATTACCAGCTTCACGGGCTTTCCTTTTATGAGATACATGGTTTGTTCTGTTACGACATCGTCGTGACTCAACTGATCATCCCAAATGATACCGAGAGAATTGGTGGCAGGATCAATGTTTTTGAAATATTTTTTTCCGAAAGAGGCATCTTTCCCGGGGTAGCGATAAATCCATCCGAATTGTTTTCCGGTAATTTCTACTATCATCGCTTCTTTGGGAGGTTCTCCGGTAAACAAGAACCAGTTGCGGAGTCCGACACCCACCAGCACCGTCAGTACAAGTGCGGGGATGATCGTCCAGATTATCTCCAACTTGTTGTTATGAGGATAGAAATACACTTTATTATCGTCATTCTGCTGGTACTTATAGGAAAAGTAAAACAGGATAATCTGAGTAATAATAAAAACGATTCCGGTTACAGCGATGGTTAACCACATCATTGAATCAACGCGCTCACCTTCTACGCTTGCTGATTCCTGCGCGAGCAGGGTTTGCCCAAAATAAATTTCATTACAATACCAAACACCTACTAGTCCCAACACCAAAAAAACAATCATCAACCAGGCGTTGATTTTATTACTCTGCCTTAAACCCTTTTGTTCGCCTCTCAGCAGGGTTACATACTCACTCGCCTTGGCTATCTGAAAGATGATAATGAATATCAGGGCGATGACTGCGATTGTAAAGAGGATTGACATATATAGTTATTGCTTTAGATTAGGATAGTTTGGATTATACCTGATGAATGATACTTTCCTTGAGGAACGGATGGTATTTGGGAACTAAAGGCTTAGATGCAAGTGAGCGGCTGGTCATAAAAATCATAGTACCAACAAAGAAAGCCAGAATGCCGAAGTCGAGCCAGCCCAGTGTTACATGTTCTTTAGATAAACTTCCCATCACCATTTGATAAAAGTCGATCCAGTGTCCAAAGATGATTAAAACTGCCATAAAAGTTACCAATGTGTAATTTCTCTTGGCAGAACGCTTCATCAGAATCAACAAGGGACAAATAAAGTTAATAATTAGGTTGAGGAAGAAAATTCCCTTATATGGGCCCTGAACCCGGTGCTTGAAGTAAACAGTTTCTTCGGGTATGTTCGCATACCATATCAGCATATACTGTGAGAACCATAGGTAGGTCCAGAAGATAGAGAAAGCAAACATAAACTTACCTATATCATGCAGGTGCTCCTGGGTCGTCAGTTCGAGGTACCCTTTATTTTTGAGGTAAATCACCCAAAGAGCAATCAAAGACATACCGGAAACAAAAGAGCTTGCAAAAGTGTACCAGCTGTACATGGTAGAGTACCAATGTGCATCAATGCTCATCATCCACAACCAGGGCACAGTAGAACCCACGGTTAAAGCGAACCAAACGAGGAACATAGCTGCCCGAACCGTCCCGCGGAAAATATAGCGAGCGCCCGACTCTTGTGTGAAAGGTGACTCATCTGCCTCCCTGCTGATCTGGCGCATTCTCCATCCCAGCAAACTCCAAAGACCAATAGTGAGGGTGGTCCAGATTACAAAGAAATTAGGATTCAGAAATCCTTTTTTCCCTCTGAGTATGGGGTCATTGGCAACTGCCTCTGAATCGAGCCAGTGGTATATATGATGTTTGTGTCCGAGAACTACATAGAGTAATACAGCAAAAGTGATTGCTCCAAAAATCGGAACCAGGGTAGAGATGGCCTCCGGAATGCGGCGGAAAGATTGTTGCCAGCCCCCCATGGCCAAAGTGGTGATACAAATGAAGAACATACTGGCATTACAGATCAGTGTCCAGAAGATAGTATTGTACATCAATGTACCCCAAAAGTGTACCTGCTCATGTTCGTCTTTGCTGAAACCTTTGGTAAACATGCCATAGAGCAATGCTGCTCCGCCAATACCAATCAAGGCCAACGACCATGTTTTCATTTTACCGGGGATCTCAAATTGGTCTCTGATAGATGCCATTGTAATTCTTTTATGCGTTTATCTCAATGCCGTTGCCGGCGAAAATCTCGTTTATTATTTTGGGGTGGTTGCTGTTTCCGCTGCTGCGGCCTTTCCTTCCTGCTGTTTGTCTTTAATATATTTAATAACCATCCAGCGCTGCTTTCTGCTCAACTGTGAAGCATAAGAACCCATCAGGTTCTTACCATAGGTGAGTGAGTAGAACATTTGACCATCCGGCATCGCTTCATATTTTGCGTCGCCCACCAGGGTGGCCGGCTTTGCCGGGTAAGGACCATCACCTCCTTTATAGAGTGGTCCGTTTCCATTGAGATTGGCTCCATGACAAATGCCGCAATTAATCAGATAAAGGCGCTCTGCTTCCTTCTTTTCCACTTCAGTCAAAGTAGTAATCGGGTTTTGTACCGCCTTGGATGCAGTATAGTTGGAAGTATCTCCTGCAGCATCCATAGGAATATGGAAAGGCAGATCTTCGCCGCGAGCGATGGTACCTTCAACAGGCTTACCTGCATAATTGATCTTTTTTTCTGCGAGATTGCTGTAATCGGCATAAGATTCATAAGCGCGACTATAGGCCATATCGGGCATATAAACCGATCCGGGCTGACGCTTCACATCACTGCAGGAAACCAGCACCAGTACAGCAGCCAAGAGCAAAAAGGGAAAATTTTTATTCATCGTACTAAGATTCGGGATTAAGCAACAACGGTATTGCTGTGTTCTAATTTATTTTCTTCCATTTCATAAGTGCCGAGCCACCAGCCGGTTTCAGCCATTTGAACATTGGTTTCAACAGCACCATTCGCTGCCAGGAAAGCTTGTAAATCGTCTACATTGGTTTTATCGGTGCACTCAATTGCCATCACAAACCAATCATCCGTAGCACGGGGATGAAAATGATGCTTGCGCACAAAGGGGGCTAACTGACAGAGATAACAAAAAGTAAGCACCATTCCTACAGCAGCGAACAATACAGTCAACTCAAAAGTTACAGGTATCCACGCCGGCAGAGAAAAGTGTGGCTTTCCACCAAAGTTCAGGGGCCAGTCCTTCACCAGGATCCAGCTGATACCACCGAGTGCGGTAGATGTTCCGGTTATACCGTAAATGAAGCCGGCTGTATGCAAGCTGGTTTCACGTAGTCCCAATGCATGATCAAGACCATGCACAGCAAAGGGAGTATATACATCGTGAATCTTGTAGCCCGCTGCTCTTACCTTTTTAACGGCCGGAAACAGCACTGCTTCATCATCGAAACAACCTACTACGAATTTCTTTTTTGCCATATCTATATTCCCTTTCGGGAAGTTTAGTGATTAGTAATTAGTGGGCGTGTGCATTGTCATGAATAAATTCATCCAGCTTCTGCTCTTCGATCTTACCCATTTTATTCTTGAATCCTTCACCGGATGTTTTCAATACATACTTAATCTCCGCAACCGCAATTACAGGGAAGTATTTAGCGAAGAGGAAGAAGCAGGTGAAGAACAATCCGAATGTACCGAGGTAAAAACCGATTTCCCAAATGGTCGGACTGTAATAAACTGACCAGCTGGAGGGCAGATAATCTCTGTACAAGGAAGTAACGATAATCACAAAACGCTCGAACCACATCCCGATGTTCACGATGATACTCATGAAGAACGTTACAAAAATATTTCTGCGCATTTTTCTGAACCAGAAGATCTGCGGACTTAACACGTTACAAGCCATCATACCCCAGTAGCTCCAGCCGTAAGGACTGAATAAGTTGGCACGACTGTACCAGAAGGTATATCCCTCATATTTATTCTGGCTGTACCAGCCCATGAATAACTCAGTCAGATAAGCAATTCCCACGATGGATCCGGTCAGTACGATG
>JBIIRN010000028.1:0-14748 GCA_044341525.1 Sediminibacterium sp.
TGACAAATTCTACAGAAGCATTCATGAGGGAAGCGATGCTTGCTGCTGTTTGTCCGATACTGATTTCAAAGCCGCTCCCCAGGTTGGTAACCTTGCCAATCACGTCTGAAGAGTTCAATGCTTTGATGAATCCATCTACGGTATCTTCTACAAAGGTAAAGTCACGTGTAGGGGTAGTGGCACCCAATTGAATTTGTTTTTTCCCTGCTGCAATTTGTGAAATGATGGTGGGAATTACTGCCCGTGCAGATTGCCTGGGTCCGTAGGTATTGAATGGGCGGATAATGGCAACTGGTGTATTGAAAGAGGAATAAAAGGAAAAAGCCATTTGGTCTGCTCCTATCTTGCTTGCGGAGTAAGGAGATTGTCCCTGTAACGGATGGTCTTCGGTAATGGGAACGAAGATGGCGGTGCCATAAACTTCGCTGGTGGAGGTATGGACTACTTTTTGGAGATTCAGTTCACGTGCGGCTTGTAATATATTCAGGGTTCCTTTGACATTGGTATCAACATAAGTATCGGGGGAATGATAAGAGTAGGGTATACCAATCAGTGCTGCCAGGTGCAAAACGGCATCACATCCCTGCATCGCTTTTTTTACACCATGGGGGTCTCTGACATCACCACTAAAGACCTCAAATTTTCCTGCAACATCAGCTGCACAGTTGTCCAGCCATCCCCAGGAGTTGAAAGAGTTATAATAGACAAATGCACGAACATCATATCCTTTTCGTACCAATGTTTCTGTGAGGTGTGAGCCAATGAATCCATCTGCTCCGGTTACAAGTACTTTCATGAGAAGACATTTTCTTTTTTTGTTTCCTGTTTCCAACTGAAAAGTTCAAAAATACAAACAAACCAGGTGATGATTACTGGTAAGGTTTTAATGTGGAGTGGATTAAATACCTGGTCACGAATGAACCGGGGAAAGATTTCTGTTGGGGAAAGGCAAGTGAAAACAAATACACTGATTAAAAGATAAATTCTTCCCGGTTTTTGCAAACCAAATAAATACCAAAAAACAACTCCCGGAACTGCAATAATATAAGTAGGGGATTCGACTCCGGGGTTAAAAATGATGGTGAACATCAGTAGTGCCCCCAGATAAGTTAGCTGCATTTGAAGATTATGGTAAATCTCTTTTTTTGTCAAAATTAATAGCATGGTAATTACCCCTGCTATAATAATATATCCCTGCTTCAATGCTTCAATGTGAAATAAATCAATCACTCCCAGAAGACTAAGGGAATGACGGGCAGACTGTTTTTGTAATCGCTCCAGCCAACTGCCATAAGTTATTATTAACTGATCGAAAGAAATGAATAGAAGTGGCAGGGCAAAGAAAACCAAAGACCAAGCCAATACCCGGAATGCGAACCCTGCTCTTTTTTTAAAAAGGAGAAAAAATACGCCGGAAGTAAGTACATAAATTTTGAAAAACAGACCTAGAGCAAAAAAGAAACCTGACCAGTTAATCTCACCCTTTTTCTGGAAGATAAAGACAAGCATGATAAGTGCTGCAACGGAGGCATTTGTCTGAACATTTTCAGTAGCGGTAATAAATTCTACCAGGCAAAACCAAAGAAGAAATATTTTATTTTTTTCACTAATGGGTAGCAAATGAACTGCGGTTAAAAATGCGATTGTGTGGGTAAGATTCCATAAAAGGATTCCAATCCCATCCGGGAAAAACTGATAGATGCCCATGAAAACTGCAAAACTGGGACTATACACAAATAAAGTTTGGTATTCAAGAGGATAAGCTTTGTATAAATTCAGGTTATTTCTCAGGTGATTAAACGAAGCACTGAAGCAGTCATAATTATCCCAGGTTTCCAGGAAATAGATTTTCAAGCTAATCAGAATAGCAGCTACAACATACACAATATTTATATTGCGCCGATTATTGAAAAAGGGTTTGGAAAAAAGGGTAGGAAAATATTTGATCATCGGATGCTACAGAATTTAAAACCCGTTGTTTTCTAAAGGTACACGTATCATTTAGTAATGCAATAACTGACCCGGCTTTGCTGCAACGTACAGATAGGCATTACTTCATACTGCAGATCTAATTTTTGGCAAATGGAAGCAATCTCTTCTTCCCGAACACTTAGCAGGTGATTGCTTACCCTGATCTGATTATACCTGGAAAATCTGGCTTTTATCATGAAAAGTAAAAAGGAAAAAAAATATTTTTTTTGGATACTGTCTTTCAGGTTACTGAGTACATCTTTGAATAGATTTTTCTCAGATTGAATCACATCAGCTAAAATGATTTTACCTTTTTCGGGAATTAAGTTTTTCATTTCGGTTAGTAAATCCTCAACTTTTGTCACGTCAGAAAAATATTGGATGACACTTAAGATGATAACCAGATCAAACTGTTCACGATTATGGAATACCTTCTCTAATCCGGCACGCTGGTCTGTTGATTCAATCACATCGAAGTGAAAATGATTTACTCCCGCCAACTTTTCTTTGCAGGCGTTGATACAGGAAGGAGAGATATCCAAGCCGAGGTAAAATGTAACCTTCCCTTTTAATTCATTTGCTAATGAACCCCACCCACAACCGAAGTCCAGAATTCTTTGTCCGGATTGAATGTATTGGTTATCAAGTAATTTTTGTGCAAAAAAAGCAGCATTTTTTTGCATAACAGCATCGAAAAGCTTAGGCTGTGAGCTCCAAAAAGACTGCCAATTACTCATCATGCTGAGGGTGATTTATATTTTGTAGAAGGGATATCATCCGCAGTAATTTCTTTTTGGAAAAAAACCATGATTGACACACCTGCCGGGAAGCGGATACCCCCTTTCAGGCAATGATAATCGAGGTGAAAAATACCAGACAAAATTTGATTGATCCAACCACCTGTACCCAATACTTCATAGTCATATTTGCCCACAGGTTTTTCTTTTTTCCCCAGTAATTTTTCCAGTCCATTCATCAGTAAACGGTAGGCAGCGATGGGGAGGAAGAGGAAGGAATTATAATAGGTTTGGTAGATAAATTTTCCGTGGAAGGGCTGGAACAGTGCGGTGAGTTGCGATAATGTATATCTTCTGAAGTGGTGGTTAATCAGGTCGTGCCGGCTCCAAAGAAATTGATAGGCAGGGACAGTAATCACGATATGCCCTCCCGGCTTACACACCCGCCAGAGTTCCTGTACTGCCAGTTGATGGTCTTCTACATGTTCTATTACATCGAGGGCAGCAACCAGGTCATATTGATTGGCTTCGAAGGATAGTTCCAAAATGGATCCCTGCTCAATGGGGGTGGTCATGTATGTTTTGGCAAATTCGGTGCAGGTTGCATCGTATTCAATGCTCATCACCTTGCCAAATTCAGCAAGCATATCCGAAGTAGCACCCGTGGCGGCTCCAACATTGAGGCATTCTAGGGCTGTTGGCTGACCTAACAGTGTTCTGATTCTTTCAGCTATGATTTTTTTTCTCACCAGGAACCACCAGTGTTCCCTTTCCAGGTGATAGTATGCTTTGTAGTAGGACTGGTCCATGACTCAACCGGAAGGCGTATCCGGTTTTACCTGGAAGCAGGACCGGTTCTGCAAAATTACTGAAGACAAGGCGTATGGAGGGCCGGGGTATCGCTTTTTTGACCGGATATGCAGAAAGCCGATTAAAAAATTAACTTTGCGCCTCAAATACAGCTAATATGCCAAAGGGACCAATTTCGCAATTCATTGAACATCAGTACCGGCACTTCAATGCTGCCGCTCTGGTAGATGCTGCCAAGGGGTATGAGACCCATTTAAATGAGGGGGGGAAAATGCTGGTCAGTCTGGCCGGTGCTATGAGTACTGCTGAGTTGGGTATCAGTCTGGCAGAGATGATCCGGCAGGATAAGGTGGCCATCATCAGTTGTACCGGCGCCAACCTGGAAGAGGATATCATGAACCTGGTGGCGCACAGCCACTATAAGCGGGTGCCTCATTACCGTGATTTGAGTCCGCAAGATGAGTGGGATTTATTGGAGAATCATTATAACCGGGTGACAGATACCTGTATTCCGGAGGAAGAGGCATTTCGACGTTTGCAAAAGCACATCCATCAGGTTTGGAAAGCGGCGGAAGATAAGGGGGAGCGTTATTTCCCTCATGAATTCATGTATCAGATGTTGTTGAGTGGTGACCTGGAGCAATATTATGAGATTGATCCTGCCAATAGCTGGATGTTAGCTGCTGCTCAAAAGAACCTGCCCATTGTAGTACCCGGTTGGGAAGACAGCACCATGGGAAATATATTTGCTTCTTATGTTATCAAAAATGAGTTGAAGGCATCTACCATGAAGAGTGGTATTGAATACATGGTATGGCTGTCAGATTGGTACAGACAGAACAGCAGTGGCAAGGGGGTTGGCTTCTTTCAGATAGGAGGAGGTATTGCCGGGGACTTCCCAATTTGCGTAGTTCCGATGATGTACCAGGATCTTTCCTGGCATGATGTTCCTTTCTGGAGTTATTTCTGTCAAATCAGTGATTCAACTACTTCTTATGGGTCTTATTCAGGTGCAGTACCCAATGAAAAAATTACCTGGGGTAAACTGGATGTGAATACGCCTAAATATATTGTAGAAAGTGATGCTACCATAGTGGTACCGTTGATATTTGCTTATTTGTTGGGACATTAATCGACTGTTCCTCCCATAAAAAAAGCCGTATTCTGAGGAATACGGCTTTTTTATTGCTGTCAAGTTTTTATCAGCGACTGCCCATATTTAAGGGGGTGTCTCTTTTTAGCATACCATCACGGTTTGCCATTTCCCATCCGGTATGGAAGATCATTTTCACTCTTTTTTCCATGAGGGGGAAGTTGATTTTATCAACCGTATCGGTAGGCTTGTGGTAATCAGACAAAAGCATTCCGTCATAGAAGAACAGAATGGGAACTCCCTTTCGGGCAAAATTGTAGTGATCGCTTCTGAAGTAGATTCGGTTTTTGTCTTTTGGATCATCAAATTTATAATCCAGTGTAAGTTGGGTATATTTATTATTGACACCTTCGTTGATGAGGGGTAATTCAGAGCTCAGTTTGTCATGTCCGATTACATAAACATAGTTGAGTGTATCCGCTGTCTGCCTTTCTGTATCAACCCTACCGACCATATCGATGTTGAGATTCGCGGTGGTTTTATCCATGGGATAGATGGGATGATCTGAATAGAATTCTGATCCCAGTAGTCCTTTCTCTTCGCCGCTCACTGCCATGAAGGCAATGCTTCTGCGGGGGCCTTTTCTTTTATCAGCAGCAGCAGCAAAAGCTTCTGCCATTTGCATCACTGATACGGTTCCGGATCCATCATCATCTGCACCATACCAGATTACGTCACCTATTTTACCGAGGTGATCATAGTGGCCGGTAATAAAGAGGTATTCATCTTTTTTATCTGTACCGGGTAACACACCGATCACATTGCTGCTTTCCAATGCCTCATTGGTTTTTTTAACATCAATGTTGGTTTCTGCATAATAATTTCCCTTGAGCACCTCTTTCCATTGAGCGGGAGCCAGGGTAAAAGTTCTTCCAACCAGCGATGAGGCCAATTCGGGTGAGACCAGGGCAACGATGAAGGGATTGTTGTTACTGTTAGCAGCCGGAGCTTTGATGCTCATTCTTCCTTTCAGTTGACTGGGGGTTTTGCGGGGAAAATCAGAGGATACCATCAATAATCCGGCAGCCACCATGTTCATTTTGCTCATTGAGGGCACATTCATTGATTTTCCACCGGCAGCTACATCGGCAATCAGTACCAGTTTCCCTTTTACGTCCAGTCCGGCAAAATCATTTGTTTTGGAGGCAGAGTCCATGATTCCAGCTCCGACATATACAACCGAGCTGTGTTTCAAGTTACCACTCGTTGTCATGAACATAGGGAACATATAGTCCTGATCCCATTGATAATTTTTTCCGTTCACCATTAATTTTTTTTCAGAAAGGATGTCCTGGTAAACAGTAAAAGGCTGGCGATAACTATCTCCATTTCCGGGCTTGAGTCCGATTTTTCTAAAATGCGCTTCGATGAAAGCAGCCGCTTTTCTTTCTCCTTCTGAGGCGGTTTCTCTTCCTTCCATTTCAGGTCCGGCAAGGATGGTTAATTTTTCTTTCAGACCGTCGGCTGTGATTAGCGAAGCATATTTCACAGCATCTTCTGGTTTTTGGGCCAGGGCTGTCAACGACAGCAGGGGAAGTACTAAACTGAGTAATTGTTTTTTCATGTGATAGAAAGGGTTATGATGAACAGGCAATTTTGTTGACGCGTTTTTCATGTCTGCCACCTTCGAATGCGGTGGTCATAAAAGTCTGGACCATAGTTTTAGCTTCATCCATGCTTACAAATCGGGCGGGGATGCAGAGTACATTGGCATTGTTGTGTTGTCTAACCAGCGATGCTACTTCATTTAACCAGCAGAGGCCCGCACGAATACCTGCATGTTTATTGGCAGCCATGGCAACCCCATTAGCACTGCCACAGAAAAGAATGCCAAAGGCAGCCTTTCCATTTTCTACCCAATTACAAACAGGATGGGCAAAGTCAGGATAATCTACTGATTCTTCATTGTAAGTTCCCAGGTCTTCCGTTGCAATGCCCTGTGCATTCAGCCAACTAATGATTTCCTTTTTATAAGCAAAACCTGCATGGTCGGCGCCCAGCGCCACGGGCAAGTCTTTTGAGAAGATGAACGACATGGTGAATGGATTATTTGCTAAGATAAAACATTCAAGACAGTAGGAGGGAAAAAATACGTGGGTGGATGAGGGAGGTTTTAGCTCCACTCTTCACTTTCTTGCTGAACTTCTTTATACACCCGGGCTGAAACAAGGATACCCAATTCATACAGCAGGAAAAGCGGAGTAAAGACGATGAGTTGACTCATCCAGTCCGGACTGGGTGTAATGAAGGCGGCTACTATCAAAATGATTACGACGGCATATTTTCTGGTGGAGCGAAGGAAGGTAGGGGTAATGATTCCCACCCGGGTTAGGATGTGGGCCAAGACCGGCAGTTCAAATGCCAGACCGCATCCCAGGATGATATTGGTAAGGTTATCGATGTAATCGGTGAGGGTGGGTAGGGTGCGAATGGTTCCCCGGGTACCCAATTGAAATCCGGCGAGAAAGTTAAAAGTAAAGGGACCAAGTAAAAAATAACCGAAGGCGGCTCCCAGGAAAAAAAAGAAAGAGACCCAGATGATTACGTAACGGGTATTCTTGCTTTCATTTTCTTTGAGAGCGGGTTTGATAAATAGCCAGAATTGCCAGAAGATAAAGGGGAAAGCGGTAATGATACCTCCGATGAGTGCCATGGAAATACTGCCCAGGAATTGTCCACCGAAAGTATTGCTCTGCATGTTTACTTCAACCGGTGGCATACAGAGTGTTTCTCCCAGGTTTGCCCAGTGACTGAACTGGCAAAGTAATCGATAGGAAATGAAGTCGGGATTGATGGGGCCTGTTACTACATAGTCAAAGATCCAGTTCCTGTAAATGAAAATGACAATGGCCATGACCAGTATGGCAAGTACTGCTCTGATGATGCGAACCCTGAGTTCTTCGAGGTGATCGATAAAAGTCATTTCTGCAGGAATCTCCTGCTTTTTACTGCCAAACAGCGCCATGTTCTATTTTATGAAGCACAAAGGTACGTTGATGGATTGAAATGCCGGCCAGCCCGATATCAGAGTACCTTCATTTTTACTTTTTCAATTCGGGTGTCACTTACTTCCAGTATTTCAAACTGATATCTGTCGATGATGATCTGATCTTTTTGATGCGGAATGGATTCGTTTCGCTGAATGATATAACCGCTCAGGGTTTCAGAACTTCCGTTGGGGAATGCCAATCCATATTTTTCATTCAGGTAATCGAGTTCCAGCCTGCCACTAAAAGTATATTCGTCATTTTCCAGTTTGTCATTTACCTCTTCGATATCATACTCGTCTTGTATTTCACCGAATATTTCTTCCAAAAGGTCTTCCATTGTAACAATACCGGAAGTGCCGCCGAATTCATCTACTACCCAGGCAATGCTTTTTCTTTCTTTGGTGAATTTGTTCATCAGATCGGGTACGCTCATGGCTTCTGGCACTACGATGATGGGGTGTAGAACAGATGAAATGCTGGAGGGCTTTTTCAGTAAATCGAGCTGGTGCACATAACCGACAATATTATCAATATTATCATCGTAAATGATCAGTTTGCTCAGCTGGGTTGTAATAAACTGTTGTTGAAGCGTTTCAATGGGGGCTTTTATTTCACAGGCCTCGATTTCTGTTCTGGGAACCAGACATTGTCTGATTTTCACCATAGGCAGACTCAAGGCATTTTCAAAAAGTTCCTTATTTAAATCTGTACTTTCCTCGCTTTGTTCTTTGGTCTGCTGAAAAAAATGTTCCAGGTCTATTTTGGTAAATGCTTCATTTTTTTCATTGACACGTACATTGAAAATATATCTCAGTATCCACTGGGCAATATTCACCAGGAGGTGAGTGATGGGTTCGAAGAGAGAGTAAAAGAAATGGGCAATACCGGCAAAGGCAGGCAGGAGGTATTCGTTTTTGGCACGGAAAATCGCCTTTGGTAAGAATTCCCCGAACACCAAAACTACCATGGCTGAGAGCAGGGTGTCTAGGATCAGTCTGATATAATCATTTTCAATATGCCAGGGGTTCCACACCGTACGTTTGAGTAATTCGCCGAAGAGTAGTCCGTAGATTACCAGGAAGAGGTTGAGACCGACCAGGCAGGAACCAATAAATTTTGCCTGATTTTCAATAAAGCCCGCCAGCAAGAGACCCTTTCTGCTTCCCTGTTTCTTTTTGAGCTCAATGGAAAAGCGGTTAGCGGTGACAAAGGCGATTTCGTATCCTGCAAAAAAAGCAATGAAGAGCAGTGAAATAAATAATCCCGAGATGATGGCCAGTTCTGTCATACCTGATTTAAGATATATACAAATATACGAACCTGCAGTTACTGCATTTAGTTCCGGCGGGATTTCAATGCCGGTGCCGATGTGGGTGGTGGCGGAGGGGGTGGTGGAGCCTGGGCGGTGCTGTCTTTGTAGGTAGTATAGCTTTTATCTTCAATCTCGAATAATATCATATCTGTCAGGTTCTGGTTGCAGGTCATTCCCTTCAGTCCGACAAAATAGTCGCTCCGGTAATTCTTACTGACGATAACTTTCTTATCGGTATAAAATTTTTCGGCGGTTTGATCCCACCAGAGTTCATCAGTAAATAGGGTATCACCGAAAATATTGGTAGCCACCACATTATTTTTTAGCAGTACTTTTCTTTCATTTTCATTATAGTCTCCATATCGGGCATCGATGCGGCTATCAATTTTCATGCTGTCATTGAAAAAGTCAACATGCAGGCTATTGGGAAATTCTGATCGGCGGGGGCCTTCCCCAACATATCGGATAATTTTCGGAGAGGTAAGATGGGCTTTGACTTTTCCTTCCAGACTTAAGTAGCTGTCTATGTTGGTGCCTGTTTCCGTGTTCACGGTACGGACAGCCATTTCTCTGATTTCGGTAATATCATTTTCACAGCTCAGCGCTGAAATCATGATTCCCATGAATAGGAAGGACTGACATACTTTGTGTAACATGTTTCAAAATTCGGTGAATTTTTCCGATTCGGGGTTATCCGGGAAGATTGGTTTCGCAGATCGCCTGTAATCCGCGAAAGAGCAGGTAGGGGTCTCTGTGCATGGGGTGCAGCAACAATGAATCAAAGAAGATCAAGTCACCTCCGGTGATCAGTACCTGCAATTCATTGTATTTGCTTCGGTAGGCATGGATGATGCCATCAATTTCTGCTGCCATTCCCTGAATAACGCCACTTTGCAGGTTGGTCATGGTATCATATCCGACCAGGGGGAATTTTTTCACGGGTTTACCCATGGGCAGTAAAGCGGTTTGTTCGTGCATGGCCCGAAAACGCATGTTCATACCGGGAGAGATGCTACCCCCCAGGAATTCGTGATCGACATTGATGAAGTTATAGGTGATGCAGGTTCCCAGTCCGATCACCAGGCAGTGTCGGCGGGGGAAGAGGTCTACGGCTGCTGAGCAGATAGCTAATCTGTCGGCACCAATGGTTTCGGGTTTCCCAACAGGTGTTGTGATGGGTAGTTGACTGGCATGGTTCAACAAGTGGAAGCGCCCATATCCTGACAGCAATTCGTTGGTCTCTGCGGGATGATTGATTACAGATGAGAGGATGGTTTTTTCCGGTTGCACCCGTTCCAATATCGGTTGAAGGTGTTCCGGCCCGGCCCCCGGTAGTACGACTTCCTCCAGAAAAACTCGTCCGGAGAAAATGCCGGCTTTCAGCCGGGTATTGCCAAAATCAAAACAAATGGTAGTTGCCATAATAATTTTATTCGGGTTCCCATCCTTTTAGTTCCCTGAAGTGACCGTTGAGATTGATTCTTTCTCTCAGGTTATCCATTTGGGTCATCATAGGTAAAGCTGATTGTAAATGTCGCCGTAGGTATTCCAACCGTTGCCATTCATCGAGCAATTCCAATAACTCATATTCCTGTTCCAAAGATAATCCGGCGTGGTGAGCGATGTCATAACTGCACAATTGGTCGTCGGGTAGTCGAAATTTCTTGGTAACATTCAATCGTCGGTGCAATTCTCTGATTCCTGCCAGCACATTGGTCAGTAAGACCTGATTGGATTTCATTCTGTTCTCCGGGTAATGAACAATCGCACCGCTGTAAAGTTTTTCAGGAATGTTTTTTACTACCTCGAGCATTCGGAAAATCCGTTCGCCCTGCACCCGAATATCCATTCTCCCATCTTCATATTCATTCACTAGTTCCTTCAATAACACGAGGGTACCGGTTTCCTGCACCAGGTTATTGATTACCGCGGGAATTCCGAATGCTTTATTTTCCTCTATACACTCCCGAATTAGTTCGCGGTATCTTGTTTCAAAGATGTGCAGGTTGAGTATTTCTCCCGGATACACAACGATTCCCAGCGGAAAAAGTGGAATAAAATTGGTCATCACCTTCTTAATAAATGTTACGAATCTCCGGCTTGCATAGGCAAGATGCGAAAGTTTTCGGTTCTTTGCATATTAATTTCCTTGTTTATGTTCATTTCCGGCTTCACGATCATTCGAAATGCAGTAGAGAATGACTACCCGGTGGTAGAAGCCATCCGCAGCATTCTTCCTGTGGTAGATGAAATGATTGTTCTGGTAGGCGACTCCACCGATCAGACGGAGGCTTTGATAAGGGCTATCGGAAGTGACAAAATCAAAATACACCATTCGGTATGGGATATGTCATTGCGCAGTGGTGGAAGGGTATTGGCAGTGGAAACGGATAAAGCAGCGGCACTGATCAGCAAAGAGAGTGATTGGGCTTTTTATATACAGGCCGATGAGGTAATTCATGAGCAATACCATGGTGCAATTTTGCAGGCCTGCCGGGATCATCTGTCAGATAAGCGGGTAGATGGATTGCTTTTTGATTATGTACATTTTTATGGCACCTATGATTATGTGGGTGACAGCCGAAAATGGTACCACAAGGAAGTGCGTATCATACGAAATGACCGAACGATTTCTGCCTACAAAGATGCCCAGGGATTTAGAAGAAACGGGAAGCCCATTCGGGTCAAGCCCATCAATGCCAGTGTTTATCATTATGGTTGGGTGAAGAGTCCGGAACAAATGATGAAGAAGCAAAAGAATGTGAGCCCCTACTGGTTGAATGATGAAGAAATGAAAAGGGTACTGGCTGTTCCGGATGCCTGGGATTTTGAAGCGTATGATTCATTGGAAAAATTTTCCGGCACTCATCCGCAGGTGATGCAGGATCGCATTCAGCACAAAAACTGGCAACTGGAACTTGATGTGACCCGAAAAAAATTTTCCTTGAAAGACAGGCTACTCTATTACTTTGAAAAAATGACAGGCATACGCCCCTTTGATTTTCGAAATTATCGGATTATTCCCTGATAGGAACCGATGTTTTATTTGTCATGGATACTCTCCAGGCCAGCGCACCTATCCAGGCATGAAGCCAGACTCCGAATTGAAAGCTGAGAGTTGATTCAACCCAGCAGGAAGCTGCTATTACGAGTGTCCAGGCGATGATACCTGTGTTCTTTTGTTGTATCCCTTGAAAGAGTGGAAAAAGCAACCAAGCGGAGAACAGCAGTAGGCCGGAGATACCTGCCCCCAGCCACCAGAACAGCCATTGATTGAATGGCCAGCTAAAACTTAGTTTTTGTTCCGGAAATTTTTCTAAAAAATTATTTTCCATTACCGAGGAGATATTGCCCCATCCGACGCCGGTCCATTTATTTTTTTCAATTGTTTCCCATGCAAGTGAGTTGATCAGTCGCCTGGCACCATCCGAATATCCGAGTCGGTCAGCGCTTTGGGCAAATTGTTGCCAGTCATAAACCATGTAGGCCCATTTCTGTTGAATGGTGGGGAATAGCAGGTAGCCGGCTCCTATTGCCAGCAGGATGAAAAAGAGAATAAGGAACATTTGACGAATTCGAAACCAATGATTTCCATTCCCGGAATAAAAGGTACAAGTGAGCAGAATAATGATTGCTCCCACCCAGGCCGATCTGACTGCCATTATGAGAATCGCGATGAGCAATATCAGGAGATAGATGAATTTCGTCTGTTTAGATAGTCCGTCTGATAACCAGGTAAGTAAACCTGTTCCGCAGAGAAACAGACCGAATCGAACATGATCTGAATCCATGAAAGTTGGCAGTGATTGTCCGGTCCCATACGCCCTATTCCAGTCAGAAAGAGTGAACAGATAAGAAATGAGCGCATAGAGGATACCTGCTATGGCTGCTACCTGGCACCATTGAATCAGCTGACGGATGTTTTTCTCGTTCAGAAGAGCAACGCAGTAGAAAGCGATGGGATACATCAGCCAGGTAAGGAGCAGATCAAAATGCTTACCGGTAAAGGGTGTTTGCCAGCAACCCAGCAAGGGCAATGCCAGGGCGAATAGACTCCAGCCAATGAGGGAACCTGTAGGGAAAGCTTTTTTTCTTCCTTCCACCATGATCCAGATCAGCAAGACCGGGTGAATGAGGGAAAGCAGGGCACGGCTGAAGAGGAGGCCCACCATCATCAAGAATAAAACGACGGAGGGAAATGACATTCCTGATAAGCGATGTCTCAATAATTGGGTCATAGAAGGCAGATAATCAAACCGATTGCTGATAAGCAGATTTTAATAACTAAGAGGTATGGCCTAAATTTACGCCAAACGAGTGGCATGGACTGGCATTTTCTGCTTTCTGATTTGACGAATGGTTCTTACAAATCATTGGCCAGGGCTATTTCGTTGGTTGAAAACCGGACGGATGGGTATTTGAATTTTCTTCAACAACTACCGTCCGGAAAGGCATTGATTACCGGAATTACCGGGGCTCCGGGTGCCGGGAAAAGTACCCTTACAGATGCATTGATACAACAGTGGGTGAAGCAGGGAAAAAAAGTCGGGGTAGTTTGTGTGGATCCCTCCTCTCCTTTTCACCTGGGGGCTTTGCTGGGTGATCGTATTCGGATGAGTGCCTGGTACAATCATCCTCAGGTGTATATCCGTTCTCTTGCTACCCGCGGATCGCTGGGGGGACTGCATCCTCAGATTATCGAGATCAGTGCCATTTTACAGGCAGCGGGATTTGATGAGTTGCTGATAGAGACGGTGGGGGTGGGTCAAAGTGAAATAGAAATCGCAGGTTTGGCGGATACGACGGTAGTGGTAATGGTACCTGAGGCGGGCGATGAAGTGCAAACGATGAAATCGGGACTGATGGAGATTGCAGATATTTTTGTGGTGAATAAAAGTGACCGGCCCGACGCTGATCAGCTGGTGAAACATATTCGTGGCATGCTCGCCGGCTCCTTTGTAGCCGGCAGTTGGGAAATACCGGTACTTAAAACAATTGCTACCCGCCAGGAAGGCATTGCTGAGTTGGCAGAAGCAATACAGCAGCACCATCAGTTACAAACGACACCCGAAAGAAAAAAATGGTTGTTGGCCGAAAAGGCATATCAATTGATCAGTCGCCATCGGATGCGGGATATTAGCAAACAGC
This sequence comes from Sediminibacterium sp., assembly GCA_044341525.1. Lineage (GTDB taxonomy): Bacteria > Bacteroidota > Bacteroidia > Chitinophagales > Chitinophagaceae > Sediminibacterium. The sequence goes on from JBIIRN010000028.1 coordinate 14,122, forward strand.
AACTGGTAACGGATATTGCAGAAGAAATGAAGCGCCCAGGTTTCAATTTATTTCAATTCCTCTCTCAACAATTTCATTCCTGATGTCTGGTTCCCGGCTGCAAATATGGCTGGATGCAGAACGGATGAAATATCCGAATACGGGTCTGTTTCATTATTGTAAGGAGTTGGGTGCTGCATTGGCAGCGGAAAAATCAATGGGGGAAAAACTGACTTTTTATCTCCCTGCTAAATATGATGGTTGTTTTGGGAAGGGTGTAAAATATGTGCACCAGCAGCTTTATCATAAATGGTTTTTGCCTACCCCGGGGATGGATGTCTGGCATTCGATGCAGCAGGACAGTGATTATTTTCCCCGGAACCAAGGTAAGCAACTGGTACTTACAGTGCATGACCTGAATTTTCTGCACCAACCCGGCAAGAGCAGAAGAGATGTGAAAACTGCTTTAGGCCGGCTACAAAAAAGAGTGAATCGGGCGGCTCAGATTGTAACCATTTCTGATTTTGTTTTACGGGAGCTTAGGGAAAACCTGGATTTAGGAACAAGACCTGCTCAGGTGATTTATAATGGATGTAATTTTTCAGCCGTTCATTCCAGTGAGCCGAAGGCAATTATTCACCGACCTTT
>JBIIRN010000029.1:0-14726 GCA_044341525.1 Sediminibacterium sp.
TAAGACGTTATCTGGGACAGCGCTCAGTCAGGTGTGGGTTGTTAACGATTTGTTTATTTGGCTGGTCGAAATGACTTTGATTGTCCGCCTTTTGAATAGTTATTTATTTTTATAAATCCTGTTGGAATCCTATCCGAAGAACTGAAAAACCGAAGCGATGAACCTAAGCCGGGCGCTTATCTTTTTATTGTTACTGTTTACTCAACAGCTATTTGCACAGGTAACCAATACGGGTTCTCCGGTATCTTCCTGCGGTACCGATCTTCGATATGAACTGGGGCGAAAAGACCCTGCATTTGTTCAGCAGGAAAATCACCTCAATCAGCTCATCCGACAGGCGATCATCCGCCGGCAAAATCTACAAACCAAAGATGCAAGCATTGCTGTTCAGGGCATACAAAATCAACCCACTCCCAATTTCCCCAATATCTATCAGTTGCCGGTAGTGTTTCATATTATTAGCGAGAATCCTGATGCCATTACTGACGCTATGGTTATAGCAGCGCTCAATCAACTCAATGATGCTTTTGCCCACCAGGGTGCATTTGCTGCCGACCCCCTCGGCGTTCATACCGGCATACAATTTTGTCTCGCCAGCATAGCTCCTGACGGAGGAAACACCACAGGAATCAATCGCATAAAAAGTTATCTCGAAGGATTTGACATGGATATGGAGACCAATCGGCTGATGGAATTATCTGACTGGAATCACCAACAGTATATTAATATCTGGGTAGTTGGAAATATACGTGCCGAAAATTCTGTTACCTATTTCGAGTGTGGGAAGTGGAACCGATATGGGGTAGGTGGCTTTGCGTCACCGGGAATGGGCCTCGTTGTTGCCGGTTTAGGTACTGCATTGATCGCGCATGAGATGGGCCACTACCTCAGTTTGTATCATACGTTTGAGGGACAAAGCTGTCTCAATAATGATTGCACGACCAATGGCGATCGTGTTTGCGATACGCCTCCCGACAGAAGCATCAATTCCTCTCCCTGTAATAGTCCTGAAAATTCTTGCACCACAGATACACTATCAGGTTTTACAGTGGATGTGCCAGACATTATTTCGAATTTCATGGATTATGGTAGTCCCTGTCCATCTGTCTTTACTTTAGGACAAGCCCAACGGATGAGGGCTTTTGTAGAAGTATATGCGGGCGGAAGTCTGCTTGCATCTTCTAAATGTGATCCTCCCTGTCCGTTAACTCCTTCAGCTATTTTTGAATACCGCAGCCAGCCCTATCCTAAGGTGGGTGAATTAATACAATTCAACAACCTGACTCCGGGCAATGATCCCTTTGAATGGCTTATCAACGGGGTGCTTGCCGGAACAACGAAAGACTTTTCTTATACTTTTTCTTCAGCAGGAATTTATGAGCTGACACTGCGGGCCTATAATCCTACGAAAACCTGTTATTCCTCCTATATTGCTAAGGTGAATGTGAATTGTGGCGTTGAATCCAGGTTCTCTCCTGATAAAAGAAAGGTGACCCATTCCGGCTCGATTTATTCTGAGCCGGTCACTTTCACGAATTATTCCTATGGCGGCACTTCCTTTCAATGGTACATGACCGATAATACCGGAAATAATTTTCAACCCGTTGCTACGAGTCGCGATTGGGTACATTCCTTTTCTTCACCGGGCCTTTATCGTATTCGGCTAGCGGCAACAGAAGGAGCCTGTACCGATGATTCACCTATCTATACTGTGCAGGTAATTGATGCCCGACCCGACGCATCTTTGTTTCTTATGTCTGTTAATTGTTACAAGGAAGATAGTATACGCGTTGTCTTTTCATTGTCTAATAATGGGTATGACTCGATTCCGGCGGGTTCAAAAATCAGGTTCTATAATAAAATACCCGGACTCCCCGGGGGTGGCCTCATGGGCCCTGAATTCAGTCTTCCCGTTGATTTGTATGGAAGATGTGGTGTCGTCTACACGCACATCCTCAAAGCCAATTCGGTCCGGCAGGATACCATCATGGCAGTTTTTGATGAAGCAGGCCTCATCAACGAACTGAATGAAACCAATAATGAAACCTATCGCATTTTATATCAACCCTTGCTCACCATTCAGCCGGTTGATACAATTGTCAACATCAATACACTCCTGAACGTAAGGGCCCGAAATCGTTCGAATGACCCATTGGCGCAAATCAGCTGGACTCCGGCATCGCAAATGAGTTGTTCCAGTTGTTTCTCTCCGGTCGTTACAGTAAATGATACGATGACCGTAAAGCTTCGCATCAAAACGATTTATGATTGTGTCGATAGCATTACAGCCAATATCAAGGTGTTTCCTATTGATATGGTAATGAAGCCGAGTGTTTCCAATTGTTATTCCAAGGATACCATGATTGTTACCACAGATATTTGTTTGCTAAAAGGGTATACACAGTTAAAGAAACCCGTAGCTATACAATATTTTGATGATGATTCAACGGGAGGAGTTGGTAAACTGATTGCTACCGGCTGGATTCCTACCAGTACTGTCTTTAATGCAGGCTGTGCCACCATTCAGCACATCATGCCCCAGTCAAAAACAGGGAAAGTATTTGGCTACCTGAATCCACTGCAAACTGTTTTCGAGCCGGAAGTAAGTAACAATGCACAGGTTTCTTCTTTTACACCCTTTACCATTAATTTAGCTTCCAATCAGGTCAATCTGCTGCGCAATGAAAAAGTGCAGCTTAATATTGTCAACCAGGGCGACCCTTTTAAAACTATTCTCTGGTCTCCTTCGGCGGGACTATCCTGTAATGATTGCCCTAACCCGGTCTTGTTTACACTGACCAACCGAAATTACCTGATATCAGCAGTCAATCAGTTTTTCTGCTCTGATACGGCCACACTGGCAGTGAATGTTTATTACCAACAACACCTGGCTTTGCCCAATACATTCACTCCAAATGGTGATGGGAAAAATGATGTTTTCTATGTCATCTCCGGCGAAACAGTCGCTAAGGTCAATCAATTTCAGATTTTCAGTCGTTGGGGGGAAAAGGTGTTTGAGATATCCAATGTGTTGCCCAATGATTATTCCGGCGGATGGGATGGAAACTTTCGGGGTAGACAGGCACCGGCAGGCACCTATGTTTATGTGGTCGTGCTCGGACTAACCGATGGAACTACCGAAACGCATCGGGGAAATATAACTTTATTGCGATGAAGGCACTAAGAATTTTATTGCTGATGATTTCCATTGAATGGGTCAGTCCGCTAGCGGCCCAGGATCCTCATTTTTCGCAATTCTTTGCTTCCCCTCTCACCCTCAATCCTGCATTTACCGGCTACTTTAACGGTGATCTACGGGTAGCTGCGAATTCACGCAACCAATGGCCTTCCTTCAACAATGCCTATTCGACAATTTCTTTTTCAGTCGACGGCCCCGTTCTTTCGGGCAAGATTCCCATGCGGGATCGCATGAGTATCGGTGTATTGGCAATGAGTGATCAGTCCGGCGGAGGAATTTTGAAAGAAAATTATCTTGGTTTGTCGATGGCCTATCGGAAAGGACTTGACTACAATGGCGATTTTTCTTTGACCGCAGGCTTTCAAGTCATGTATGGAAGTTTTGCTTTTAACCGGGGAATGGCAACACTGGAAGACCAGTTGGATGTAGGCGGATTTGTTTTGCCTACCACCGATTTGGCTACCTTGGGCAGCGAGAACCGACAACTCGCTGATGTGCAGGCAGGGTTGTTGTATACCGGCCTTTTTCCTAATGATGTATATGTATATGCCGGGGCCTCTGTGTATCATTTAATGGAACCTGCAGTAGGGTTTGGAAATAATAGTTATCCACTTAACCGCCGGTATAACCTTCATGGAGGAGGATACCTTCCCCTGGGACCCAATACTACCCTTCATTTCAGCACTCAATATCAACAGCAGTATCAATACAAGGAGTGGCTCTATGGTGGCGCTGCCAGTTATTATATTGCTTCCGGGAAAAATAATTACGAAGTATATGCAGGATTTTGGGTGCGCAATGGCGAATCCTATATCCCTTATCTCGGTCTCGAGTGGAATGGATGGAGAGCAGGTTTCACGTATGATCTTGCGTATGGAAACAGTAAAATTAATACACCCTATAGTCGCTCTATAGAATTCTCGCTGATTTATCAGTTGAAAAAAGATCTTTCCCGCCGCGCTTATCGTTGTCCTGTTTTTTAATATTTATTTCTCTTAAATCGGTCCTGTTGTTTATTTTCATGGTACTTAAAATTATTTGTATGCGCCGATTTATCACTTGCATAACCTTGGTTATTTTTTCTCTCACTGCTTGTAAGCAAGAGCCTTCATCCAATGACAATACAGCCATCACACCTGTTGACTCTACTTCAAGGGGTGGCTGCTTTTTACATGCACTGAATAAGGACAGTACTTTTCTCGAATTGAACCTGGCTAACGGACAAGCAACAGGAAAGTTTTTCTGGTTGCCTGATCAAAAAGATCGTGCGAATGGTGTTCTGGAGGGAACCTACCAGGGAGATACCATCCGCGTAAAGTATACCTACATGATCGAGGGCAACTTACAGGAGGAAGATAAAATTTTAGTATTGGAGCGAGACAGCATCAGTGTTTTGTACGGACCACTCGAAGTTCAAGGAAATAAGTTTACCATTAAAGACGAAACGAACCTAAAGGTAGCAATTCGAATGGGCAGAGCCGATTGCGCCACTTTCCAGATTCCTGCGTTTAAAAAAGAGTAGTTTTTGCGGCTTCCCCTCTGGTCAACCCATCCGGAATTATTGTTTCGGCTGAAACTCTGTGATGATATAACCAATTTCTTCGTCTGCTATTCTTTCATCAAAGTCATAGTACAGTGATTTCGGAAATCCATAAACCGAATCATACAGTACTGATTTTCTGAAGGGATTTTTTCCATCGCTTTCTCTGATAAACCGAAAGAGTTCGGGGATGGTCATTAGTCGTATATAATTTTTTGCCGGATTGAACGGAGCGCCATTCACCGCGTAAATCGTGTCTGACCTGACCTCTATCCGGTGGGGCCCAATGGTTTCCGGACCACAAAAACAATTGATGCGAAATAAAAACTCGTAGGAGTGAATATTTGCCCTTTTCCATTGTTGTTCGTGGAAGGCCTTCTCATCAGCCGTCTTGGGGACTTTGCAACCAATAACAACGAGTGTTGATATTATTCCGAAGACTAATGGTTTAATCGATTTCATATTCCAGTTTCATGGTGATGGTAGCAGTTTTCTTTTTAGAACTGGTATTGAATGAGCCACCCCAGGAATAGTCTTCATTCGAATTTTGGGCGACAATTTGAAAGATACCCTGACTCGCATTTTTCAGGGAACCGACTTTGCCGCCTGCATTCTGAGCGATTTTCTGTGCACGCGTAAAAGCATCTTTGGTGGCTTCCGCAATCATTTCAATCTTTAGCTGTCCTAACTGGGTATAGTAATATTCAGGCTTCTCCGAATAAAACTCAACCCCCGAATTGATCAGCTCGGTGACCTGACGCGAAATGTTTTCAATTTTATCTACCTCATTCGATTCAATCTGTACATTCTGTTTTAAACTATACCCTTCAAAAACTGATTTGATCTTCCTGCCATTTCCGTCATATACTTCATCGAAAAGCTTATTTATTTCTACCGATGAAAAAATAATGTTTTCTGCTTTGATGCCTTTGGTTTGCAGGTATCTACGGATACTTTCCCTGTCTTTGTCTAAACTGGCATAGGCGTCTTTCAAACTCATGTTTTTTTGCGTGAAGGAGCCACTCCAGACAATTAAATCTGATACAAAATCCTTCCGGCCGAGGCCGGTAACGCTGATGGTTTTCGAAGTTTTGTTGCGGTTAATAAAGGCATTGGATAATATAAGGGCAGTCAACAGTATGGCCACAGAGATGATCAATGAATGCAGATATGGTTTCATAGAAACAGCTTTGGTATAAAGTTAATTGAATTTATAACAGGATGTCCGGGGAATGGAATTCACCCAATGAAATAATCTGCGGGGCGACTACTCTTTTTTCGGATGATTCCGGGAATGGTTGATAGCGGGCAACACATAAGATTCTTTATCTTTATCTAACCGTCTTAATTTTATGCGCCAACTACTTTTCTTTGTTTGTTGCTGGATGGTTTCATTTTCCTCCTTCTCACAGGAAAAAACCATTTTGATTACCCATGTACAGATTGTAGATGGAACCGGCATTCCACCCTATCCCGGATCGGTCCGCCTTCGGGGCAATCGAATCGTCGAAGTGGGTAAGCTTACTCCCTTGCCGGGGGAACAAATGATTGACGGACAGAACAAAGTACTTTGTCCCGGTTTCATCGACGCCCACAGCCATCATTTTTCATCGTTAAAGAAATATCCGGAAGCAGCAGCCACCAATAACCAGGGAATTACCACCATCGTTATCGGGCAGGATGGAAATAGCTATCGAATGGACTCTTTACAGCGCTGGATGAAGCAACAGCCGGTAGCTGTGAATGTGGCCACTTATACCGGACATACTTCATTGCGGGAGCAAGTTTTAGGCGAATCACAGTTGCTTCGGGCTGCGGGCTCCTCTGAGATCATTGCCATGCAGCAATTACTGGCAGCCGAAATGAAGAAAGGATCTTTGGGGCTATCAACCGGACTGGAATATGAACCTGCATTTTATTCTTCTTCAGAAGAAGTGATGCAACTGGCAAAGACGGCCGCTTCCTTCAAAGGAAGGTACATGAGCCATATTCGAAGTGAAGATGTCAATCTCAGTTCTGCATTGGATGAGATCATTCAGATTGGCAGAGAAACAGGAATGCCGGTACAGATCTCTCATATTAAAATTGCCAAGCGGGCGGACTGGCATTCTGCGGCCCGGGTGATTGCACGATTGCAAATGGCCAGGCAGGAAGGAATTCAAATCACAGCCGATGTTTATCCCTATACATTCTGGAATTCAACCCTGAAAGTACTATTCCCCTCCCGCAATTATACCAGTATAGAAGAAGCTACCCTGGCGGTCACACAATTGTGCGACCCGGCCGGCTCTGTTCTGGTAAACTATGCACCGGTGCCCGCTTATAAGGGGAAAACCCTTTCAGCAATAGCTTCCGAAAGAAAAGAAACACCGGCACAAACACTTTTGCAATTGATAGCAATGGCTGATTCTTTTCGCAGGAGCCACCCGAATTTTGAAGGGTCAGTAGAAACAATTATGGGTAAGTCGATGACTGATGATGACATCAAAAATTTTATTGCCTGGCCATTTTCCGTTATTTGTTCGGATGGCGGTAATGGTGGACATCCCAGGGGATATGGCGCATTTACCCGGGTATTCGCTGAATATGTTCAAAAAGATCCGATACTGTCTTTGGCTACCGCCATCCACAAAATGACCGGACTAACAGCAGAGTTCCTCGGCTTAAAAGATAGAGGAATCATCGCACCAGGATATATTGCCGATCTCGTTTTACTGGAGCCGGGAAAAGTGAAGGACCGGGCGAATATTCAAAATAGCAAAGCACTTTCAGAAGGAATTGATCAAGTGTGGATTGCCGGACAACTCACCTGGCAGCACCAACGACCTACGGGAAATCGGCCGGGGGTTTTGGTGACTTCCGCCATTACTCAATAAAAGATGAACCAATCACTGCTGCTCACGAACGGACTATTTACTCATTCGGATGCCAAGACCGCACATGGACTGGTAAGAGGAACAGAGCGTTTCAACATCAGGGGAGTAATCGATCATGTCGCTACCGCAGGAAAAGATGCCGGGGAATTGCTCGATGGAAAAAATCGTGCTATTCCTGTTTTTGCCACGTTGCAAGAAGCACTGCAGCAGGTGCCGGATGCCCGCTATCTCATTATTGGCGTAGCAACGGTAGGGGGAAAGCTACCCCCCGATATGCTGATTCAAATCAAAGCAGCCGTTGAGGCCGGCCTCTCTATAGTAAACGGGTTACATGAATTTCTGACAGACAAGCCAGAACTAACTGCTTTAGCCGAAGCAAAGGGAGTAACACTTACCGATGTTCGAAAACCTAAACCCCGTTTTGAATTGCATTTCTGGTCGGGAGAAATTTTTAAAGTGCCGGCACCCATTATTGCCGTTCTGGGAATGGATTGTGCGATGGGTAAGCGAACGACAGCTCGACTTCTTACACAGGCAGTTCGACGTGCAGGGAAAAAAGCCGAAATGATTTATACGGGGCAAACCGGCTGGTTACAGGGAGGCAAGTATGGATTTATTTTTGATTCTACGGTCAATGATTTTGTGTCGGGCGAATTAGAACATGCAATTGTTTCTTGCTGGCAGGAAGAAAGACCGGACATCTTTTTCATAGAAGGACAATCGGCACTCAGAAATCCAAGTGGTCCCTGTGGATCAGAATTGCTGATTTCAGGGAATGCAAAAAAAGTAGTTTTGCTATGTTCCCCCGTTAGAAAATATTTTGACGACGATGCTCATTGGGGTGAAATACCTTCTGTTGAAACAGAGATAGCTCTTATAAAAATGTTAGGATCGGAAGTGATAGCATTGGCCTTACATACCGCCGGCTGCTCTGAATCGGAAGCCAGACAATGGAAACAGGAATATGAAAAAAAATATTCGCTTCCCGTTTTGCTACCGGTGGAAGAAGGCGTTGATGCACTGGTACCAATGCTGTTATCGCTTATAACCCCAACTGAATTATGAAAATCACTGCGATAAGAAGTTCCCTGCGGTCAGTCAATTTAAAGAAGCCGTATACAATCGCGTACAATACTTTTTCTGATGTTGCCCTGGTAATGCTCGAGATTGAACTGGCCAATGGCATCATTGGTTATGGATCTGCGAGTCCGGCCGAAGAGGTAGTGGGTGAAACACCCATGCAGACAGCCGACAATCTGCGTTCTGAAATGATAGAGCAGTTGGTGGGAAGAGACATCCGGAATTTTCAGCAGCTGATCCACGAGGTTCGCAAGGCATTTCCCGGATTACCCGGAACACAGGCAGCCATTGATATTGCACTCCATGATGCCTTTGGCAAATACCTGGGAATTCCGGTGGTAGAGTTTTACGGACAAAAGATAAAGGCCCTGCTCACTTCTGTAACCATAGGTATCAAGGAGGTGACTGCCACCATCAAAGAGGCAGAAGAGTACCAGCGAATGGGTTTTCGGGTGTTAAAAGTAAAAACGGGACTTAACGTAGAAGAAGACATTGAAAAGGTAGCCAAATTATTTGAACGATTTGGTCGATCTATGTTAATACGGGTAGATGCGAACCAGGGCTATGATCTTAAACAATTACAGCAGTTTCTTTCTGCTACCCAATCCTTTGGAATTGAATTGGTAGAACAACCCTTGCCTGTCGGAAAGGAGTATCATTTGTTGGAACTGGATGTCAATTGGCGTGCAAGATTGGCAGGGGATGAATCCATCAAAGACGGAACCGCAGCTCTGTATTGGGCAGCCGGGGATAAGCCGTTTGGCATTTACAACATCAAACTCATGAAATGTGGCGGCATCTCAGGTGCTTTTTCCATTGCAACCATTGCCGCAGCTGCAGGAATAAATTTATTCTGGGGCTGTAATGATGAAAGTGTTATCAGCATAGCCGCTGCCTTGCATGCAGCGTATGCTTGTGATAATACCCGCTACCTTGACCTGGACGGTAATTTTGATCTCCAGGAAGATGGGATGTCGGGCGGATTCCGACTGGAAGACGGATACATGTATATAGCCGGTGGAGCAGGTTTGGGACTGATTCCCGCGCAATAGTCCAATCAGTTATTCTCATTTGGAAAATTGCCTCTATGCATCATTAAGACCGATGGCGCACTTACCTTTGCCAAACTATATCGGGAGCTGAAGAGGGCTTCCCGCATAGGAATGGTGTTTGATGTCTTCTATTGTATCATATCATAATCAGTATCCGGCTCTTTTTCAGGGCAGACAGCTTCATGTGGTATCCCGACACCAAAAACACCTCTACCTTACTCCACCGATAGCCGCTGCTACCGGGTTGGTAGTAAAGCCCTTTACTGAGGTCGATACTGATACATTAGGAACCTTCAGCGGAGAAGTCGAGCGTACTTTGTCTCCCCTCGAGGCAGCCCGCGAAAAATGCCGGCTGGCAGCATCGTTTTTCAAAGAAGGATATTTGCTTGCATCTGAGGGATCTTTTGGGCCCCATCCTACCCTGGGTTTTGTTGCTGCGGGTGAAGAGTGGCTGGTATTTTATGATTTGCTTGAAAAAAAAGAATTGATTGTAAGAGATATAACCTTCGATATTTGTTTCCGCGGCGAATTGATAACAGAAATAGAAAAGGGCATTCGATTTTTAGATCAGGTTGGATTTCCCGAACAAAAAATAATTCTAAAGTCTTCGCAGCATCAGCCTGTTCGTATTGTCAAAGATAGAATGAATCAGGCGGAGGTGCTTCGTCAGATGGAGGACATGGTAGCCACCTATGGCAGTTGTTTTGTGGAGACAGATATGCGTGCCATGAATAATCCCTCCCGGCAGAAACACCTTCATAAATTAGGAGAGAAGCTTGCTGAAAGACTATCCAGTATTTGTCCGCAGTGCGGATGGTATGGGTTTTCTGTTATCCGGGTAGAGAGAGGGTTGCCTTGCAGTTGGTGTGGCACTCCCACAGAATCGGTCTTATGTGAAGTACTTGGCTGTGTGCAGTGCGGCTTGGAGCAACAGCGAAATTTCCCTGCCGGAAAGCAACAAGAAGACCCGCAATTTTGTAATCAATGTAATCCCTAATCAGATAATGGATCTGTCACTTTATATACGACTACTGAAAAATGACGATGTTGTTGTTATTCCGACAGAAACTGTTTATGGTCTGGCGGCATCTATTACATCGGATAAGGCATTGAGAAAAATTTTTGACATCAAGCAACGCCCCCTCACCAATCCTCTTATTGTACACCTGGCAAATCCTGCCGATATTGCTTTGTATGCATCCTCGGTTCCCCCAGAGGTAAATCTTCTGGCAGAAAAATTTTGTCCGGGCCCCCTCAGCTTTGTGCTTCCCGCAATGGATGGAATATCTCCTTTAATCAGAGGCGGACATTCAACCGTAGCACTTCGTATTCCCAATCATCCTCTTACACTTCAGTTAATAAAAGAACTGGGAAATCCTATTGCAGCACCAAGTGCTAATAGGTATATGGGATTAAGTGCAACAAGTGCTGCTATGGTTGAACTGGCAATGCCGGAATTGAGGGGACATATTATTGATGGCGGCAGATGCAGTGCCGGACTGGAATCAACTATCTTAGGATTTGAGGGCGGCGAGCCAATTTTATATCGAATGGGCTGTATTACCCGGGAAGAGATTGAAAGGGTAATCGGAAAGCCGGTTAGATATGTAGGTAATGCGAAATCAGAATTTCCTGTCGCTCCCGGCATGCAGCTTCGGCATTATGCGCCACAAACTCCGATGCTGGTTACCAATGATGTGTGGAATACCATTGAGCGATTGTCTACAACCCGGGTGGCAGTGCTCAGTTTTAGGGAGACCATCAATCATCCTGCCATAATAGCCCGGGAAATACTTTCTATCGGAGGAGACTTGCAGGAAGCGGCTCATCATCTATATGATGCTCTTCATCGACTTGATCAGGCAAAACCCGATGTGATCATAGCCGAGTGGATGCCTGAAGAAGGAATCGGACTTGCCATCAATGATAAGTTGAGGCGAGGGGCAGAATCCGTACTATTATCTTAACTTGTAGTCTCTTATTGTCAGATGAACTATCAGCTACTTACAGATAATCTTTCCAATCCGGCACTGCTGTTTTTTTTGCTGGGAATTTTTGCGGTCAATATTAAGAGCGATCTGGAGATTCCTGCTAATACTTCCCGGTTCATCGCCTTGTATTTATTGTTTTCTATTGGATTCAAGGGCGGACAGGAATTGGCTCATGAAACATTTACTGCCGAGGTTTGGAGGAGCATCTTGTTGGGGTTATTGATTTCTTTTTTGATACCGGTGTATTCTTATTTTATTCTTCGGCGCAGTTTTTCTGTGTATGACTCTGCTGCCATAGCCGCTACTTATGGTTCGGTAAGTGCTGTAACCTTTGTTACCGCAGTTAGTTATCTTGAAATGTTGAGACAGCAATCCAGTGGTCACATGGTGGCTGTAATGGCGTTGATGGAGTCGCCTGCTATCATGGGGGCCTTGTTTTTGATGTCAAGGTATCGGCCTGCCGAAGATCGGAAGGGCAATACAAAAGGAGCGCTACACCACGCGCTCACCAATGGAAGTGTGGTTTTGATTATGGGAAGTTTGCTGATTGGCTGGCTCGCCAATGCCAAGCAGGCAGAAGGTATTAAACCCTTTACTACGGATATATTCAAGGGGTTTCTGGCTATTTTCTTGTTGGATATGGGAATCACAAGCGGACGCCGCCTCAACACTTTTCTCAAGAATGGCTGGGCACCGGTGTTTTATGCTATTTTGCTGCCCCTGATTAATGGTTGCGCTACTGCTTGGATTAGTCAATGGGTAACCCACAGTATAGCAGACCGCTTTATGTTGTCTATTTTAGCTGCCAGTGCTTCCTATATTGCTGTTCCTGCTGCGATGAAAATTGCTGCCCCCAAAGCCAATGCCGGATTGTATGTTCCCATGGCACTTGCTGTTACTTTTCCATTCAATGTAACCATCGGGATGCCGCTTTATTATTGGCTGGTGGTTAACACATAGAAATTCTATAAATCGGCATTAAAGATGTGATTGAATGGTTTGTTGCAGTGCAGATAAAGGCAGAACCCCACTCTGTCTCCAAATTTGCTTTCCTTGTTTATAGAGGATAAGGGTAGGTACTCCACTGATCTGTAACTCTGCTGATAACGCCGGATTTTTATCTACATCTATTTTTATAATGCGCAAGGACTCTCCCATTCGTTCGTGCAGTTGTTCAAGTATAGGAGACAGCATTTTGCATGGTCCACACCAGGTTGCTGTGAAATCTACCAAAACAGGTTTTTCACTTTGAATGATACTGCGGAAAGTTTCTTTTTCTGACATATTTTGAATCAATTGGTGTTTTCACTTTTTTTCAGCATTTGGTTGGCGCTTCCAGGAACAGAACAACTTCCATATCCACAGCCCAATTTAAAACGAGCTGCCAAAATAGAGTAAATAGCCAAACCAACCCCTATGCTAATATCCACGTTTGCCTGATTGCGATTTCCCTCAATTATAAATACAGCACTCAACCCCAGCCGCAGTAGTAACAGCCAGTCGATTCGCATAGCAATCTGTTTTACATATCTTATCATAACACAAAGGTACAAGCGTTTTTAACCTTCGCCGGTGATATTTGTTACACATTAGATTCTTAAGAGTAACTTTACGCCCTATGGAATTAAAGGAGCTAAAAAACTTATTTCCCGATTGGGAAGAGGGGTTGTATGAAGAGGTACTGGCATCAGCAAATTTTCAAACTGCAACTGCCGGCACCACTCTTTTAAAGCCCGGACAAACCATAAGGTCTGCCATGCTCGTAGTAAGTGGCACCGTTAAGTTATATCGGGAAGACGCTTCCGATGGAGAATTTTTCATGTACTATCTAGAGCCGGGTGAGGCCTGTGCCGTTACTCTTGTTTGTGAGTTTCACCAGGAGACCAGTCAGGTTTTGGCAAAAGCAATTACTGACATTGCCTATTTGGCTGTTCCGCTTTCCAAGGTAGATGAATGGTTGCGTAAATATAAAAGCTGGCATTATTTTGTTATCCGAACTTACCGGGCTCGCTACGAGGAATTATTACAAACTATACACAGCATTGCATTTAAAAAAATGGATGAACGCCTTGAGCAATATTTGTTGCGACAGGTAGGGCGCTGGGGAACTCATATCAAACTCACACACCAGGAGATAGCAGCTGATTTGAATACGTCGAGGGAAGTGATCAGTAGGCTTTTAAAAAAGATGGAGCATAATGGATTGATTTTGTTGCACCGTCAATCCCTCGAATGGGTGGGAAGAAACTCATGACGAAAAGTGTATTTTTTATAAGTTATAAATCAAAATGAAAAAGCAAGGAGATGCATTCAACGGTAGCAGAAATTATTAAAGGAGGCAGATACTCATTGGTTGATGTAAGATCTAACCAGGAATTTGCGGCTGCTCATCTTCCCAGGGCCATTCATATTCCGGTGGATGCATTGCAATTCAATCTTTCACTTATTCATGAGCTGCCACGTCCTATCATACTATATTGTCACAGTGGTTTTCGCAGCGGACTGGCGGTAGAATTTTTGCAACAACATGGCATTGAAGGGTCTATTAATGGGGGTGGTTTATCTCAGTTGATTCATTTTTTTGAACACTAGTTATTAGGCAGAGTGACAGAAAATCTGTCTTTAAAAAACGATTGAGTGATGGCATAAAAAAAGTCACCTTAAGGTGACTTAATAATTTGTTGCAAGCGAGGAACCCATTATTCGAATTCCAGTTCGTTCATGTTGTATTCCCAACTGAAGATGTGGTTCGGAATCGACAGATTTTTTTTTGTAGACATATTTATATTTTTATTGTTCTGATTGGTTGTTGGTAACATCCTTCTTTCAAACTTTTGCAAAAAAGATGCCATATCTGGTCGCGTACCCGACCGGCCTTCTTTAATTAGCAAAGTGTTAGAAGACATTTAACTTTGTTTAATATTTATAACAAAAGATTAAACAAAATGTTGTGCGAAAATGCGAAAAAAAGGGAAAAAATCTCAAAAA
>JBIIRN010000197.1:0-4260 GCA_044341525.1 Sediminibacterium sp.
ATGAAACTACAGTCAATCTTCTCATTGGCCTGGAACACATCACTGCTCCATTTCCTTGTATTCATCAGGTTGTTTAACTGCGTCTGCAACGTAATAAATATACGTTTGTCAACAGTAGTAGTTATTCGGCTGGTGATGACTGTTACTTTTGCCTGTAACTCTTGCCCTCTTCCTAAGAAGGGGAGCAATAAGAAAACAAATAAAAGTGGTTGGAGTTTCATAGCCGCAGAAAGTAAATAGTTGTTCAAATATAAAGTTACAGCAAGGAATTTAAAAAAGCGAAGACACTTGTTTTAACAAAAAACGACAGCGGTAGGCTGTCGTTTATCTGAAATCGGGTATAAATTAACGGAAAAGATCCGCCTCATCATTTTTACGATAATAAACCTTACCCTCCATGAATTCCTGGGTAGCCAGGATAGCGGGATTCGGCATTTTCTCATAGGCACGAGAAATCTCGATTTGCTCTTTATTTTCGTGGATTTCTTCGAGACTGTCGGTATGACTGGCAAACTCTTCCAGTTTATTGTGCAATTCTTCGCGCAGTGAAATATTGATTTGATTCGCCCGGCGAGAAATGATGGCGATGGATTCATACAGATTTCCTGTAACAGATTTCACTTCTGTCAGGTCTTTGGTTTCCACCACGCTGGGGATGTTGGCACTCATTTGCCTTCTCAGTTTGCTCATTTGGAGATATTTTTTAAAAAATTAATGGTTTGGGTCTTTATTTTATTGACTTCGGTGATGTGTTTGCTTTCGGTAAAGCGCTCGGTAAAATCATTACACTCACTTAATACCTTTTCAAACCGCTCCTTCTGCTTGTCTTCATAACTCATATCAGCATAACGATGATAGGATTTTATGATCAGGTATTTGTATTCATCAGCTCGCTTGGAATCTGGATAATTATCTGCCACCGTTCCAAAGGCAATGGCAGCTGCTTTATAATAACCCAAATTGTAGTAGAGTTCCGCACTCTTAAATTCTTTCTGCTCCAGTTTATCCCTGCACTGATCGATGATCTCATTAGCTTCCTTGATGCGGGGGGAAGTTGGGTGCGTGCTTAAATATGCCTGCAGGAGCTGCATGGTTTTATTGGTATTGGTTTGATCCAGTTCAACCTTGGGGGACTGCTTATAAAAACACATGGCCCTCATGAACTCACACTCTTCCGATTTTACACTGGTGGGGAAATTCTCAACAAAGGTCTTGAAGAGGTTCTCCGCATTGATGTAATCTTTATCGTAGTAATAAGAATAGGCAAACTTGTAATACATATCCTCGTACCGGGTAGTACCTTTTACATAAGGAAAGATCTCTTCGTATAATTGCTGGGCATACAACCAATCTTTCTTGGCGTAGAACTCTTCAGCCATTTTATACTTGTATTCAAAATCCTTGCTCTTCATGATCTTTCCGAATTTACCTGCACAGGAAACAAAAAGCAGGTAAACCGCAAGGAAATAAAATACGGGAATTCTCTTCATAGAAGCGGGCAAAGTTAACTATTTACCGGCAATTTAAGGTTCCTGAACTTTGGAGGTCGTTAAGGATCCTATAAAATACCTGATTATCAGCCAAAAAGGCTGCCTCACCGGGGGTAAGGCAGCCTCCTAAATACTACAGGAAAGGGCTTATTTATTGTCCCCTTCGCCTTCTTTCAATTTAGCTTTGATCTCAGCCAATGCACCCAGATCACCCAAAGTTGCTTTTTCTACTTTAGACTGGATGGTCTTTACTGCTTTTTTAGTGCTGTCAGACTCTGCGCGGGCCTCTTTCTTAGCTGATTCTTTTTGCTCGGTCTCCTGCTGTTCGCGAATCCGGGTATGACTCAACAGAATGCGCTTTTCATTTCTGTCAAATTCAATCACCACGAATTGCGCTGCTTCTTCTACCTGCAGGTTTTTACCGTCTTCTTTCAACAGGTGACGGTTGGGAACAAATCCCTCCAGACCATAAGACAACTGAACCAAAGCACCCTTGTCTTCCTTTCTAACAATCGTTCCCTCGTGGAGGGTACCAACGGCGAAAGTTTCCTCGAGTGCATTCCAGGGATCTTCTTCCAGCTGCTTGTGTCCGAGCTGCAATTTCCGGTTTTCTTTATCGATACTCAGGATAATGATATCAATCTTCTCACCCACCTTGGTATAATCACTCGGATGGTTGAAGCGTTTTAACCAGCTCAAATCACTGATATGAATCATACCACCGATACCGGGCTGTAATTCAACGAATACACCATAAGGGGTAATATTCTTCACCAGACCCTGGTGCTTACTTCCTTCAGGGAATTTAGCGTCGATATCATTCCAGGGATCTTCAGTCATCTGCTTAATACTAAGGCTCATTTTGCGGGATTCCTTATCAAGGGTTACCACTTTAGCTTCATATTCATCATGCAGTTTGAAGAATTCTTTGGCATTGATGGGTGTATTTGCCCAGGTAATTTCAGATACGTGAACCAATCCTTCCACACCTGGCTGAATTTCCAGGAATGCACCGTAATCTTCAATGTTTACCACCTTTCCTTTCACTACGCTGCCTTCAGCCAAACCTTCCGGCAGAACATCCCAAGGATGGGGTGTCAGTTGCTTAAGACCAAGTGAAATACGCTTCTTGTCATCATCAAAATCAAGAACAACCACTTGCAATTTCTGATCCAACTTCACCACTTCACTGGGGTGAGAAATACGACCCCATGAAATATCAGTAATGTAGAGCAGACCATCCAAACCACCGAGATCCATGAATGCACCGAAGTCAGTGATGTTCTTCACAACACCTTCCAGTACCTGACCTTTCTCGAGTTTGCTCATGATCTCTGCACGCTGTGCTTCAATATCACTTTCGATGAGTGCTTTGTGAGAAACCACGGCATTCTTAATGGTTTCATTGATCTTTACTACTTTAAATTCCATGGTCTTACCCACGAACTGATCGTAGTCAGTTACAGGCTTTACGTCAATCTGTGATCCGGGCAGGAAGGTTTCCATTCCAAATACATCTACGATTAATCCACCCTTGGTCTTGCTGGTCACCGTTCCGGTAATCACCTCACCTGTTTTATGAACTTCCACAATTCTTTCCCAGGCACGATAGATACGAGCTGATTTTCTACTCAGGTGAAGGTTGCCCTGGCGGTCTTCTTTTTCGACCACCATCACTTCCACCTCATCGCCTACTTTAAGAGAGGGTATATCCCTGAATTCATTCAAAGAAACCAATCCATCACTCTTAAATCCAATGTTTACTACCACATCGGTTTTGGTAAGTGCCACCACGG
Organism: Sediminibacterium sp.; assembly: GCA_044341525.1. Lineage (GTDB taxonomy): Bacteria > Bacteroidota > Bacteroidia > Chitinophagales > Chitinophagaceae > Sediminibacterium. Next base: position 3,287 of record JBIIRN010000197.1, read on the forward strand.
AACCGCGGATAATCTCACCATCTTCAATTTGTACAAAAGTCTGGTCGTACACTTTGTCATACTTAACACGATCAACTTCTGCATAATGACTCACATTGCGCTTGTCAATGCTCCAGTCAAAATCATCATGAGCCGTAATAGCCGGCACATTCTCGGGTGCTTTTGTTGTCGCAGTAGCGGACTGATCTGCTGATTCAGCGGCAGCCGTCTCCTGAGCATCTGCGTTTAATTGTTTATTAATCAATTTCATAAAAAACCCGCTTTTTTTATACGGGGTGGCAAAGGTACGAACTCCAAAGCTTTTCTCCTATAAAAAAGCGCACATTTCAGGCAAGAAATCAAAATTTAATAACACATATATTTAATATGTAATTATTTGATTTTATACACTTAACATGCGCGCTCATTTAGAAGCAATAGAAAAAACATAAAAATTCATCCCTAGATAATGATACCAATACCTGAGAGACAGGCAAATGGCGGAAAAGTTGGCCATAGCAACCTGAATGAGTGGGGTGCTTTTGGAATAATTATTTACTTCTACTGCCTACCAGAAAATTGTATACAAGGCAGTGATTATGCCGGCTATTAGCAGGGTACCTGCCAAAAAAGCCGGATGCATTTCCCACAAACTTCCGCCGGGTTTAAGGCCATTGGGACGGATTCCCTTTTTGTTCTCGTACCAACTGATGATCACCATTCCGATTACACAAATGAGAAAAACAAAACCCATTCGGTCTATAAAAGGCATTTCATAAACCCCGGCTGCATTGAGAACTGAAAATCCGTAAGGCTCCAAACAGGAAAGATTGACCAGCTGAGGTAAGAATTTAAAGAGAACTGAAAGGAAGAAGCCTCCGATGGTGGCAAACAATGCCGCATTGGAAGTTGCTTTTTTCCAGAAAAAACCAAGAATGAACATGGCAAAAATACCGGGAGATACGAATCCGGTGTATTCCTGAATATATTTAAAC
>JBIIRN010000198.1:0-4241 GCA_044341525.1 Sediminibacterium sp.
ATGATTCACACAGCAGGTGTACATCCGCCAGGAACTGCATTTCTATGAGTTGCTCGCCTTCCCCCTTACAAGTGTCGCAACGACCTCCATCGACATTAAATGAAAAGTGCTTGGGCATGAACCCCCTGGTCTTCGATAAGGGTTGCTTGGAATATAAATCGCGGATAGGATCCCATGCTTTGATATAAGTGACCGGATTGCTGCGGGATGATTTACCAATAGGATTTTGATCAATCATTTCAATGTGATCAATCTGATCCAGATCTCCTGTCATTTCTTTGTGCGAACCGGGTCGCTCAGTTCCTTCGCCTTTGAGTTTTCGCAGGGCCGGAACCAGAATTTGCTTAACCAGCGTAGTTTTTCCGCTACCGCTGACCCCTGATACCACACACAAAACATTCAGTGGAAACTGAACTGAAATTCCCTTGAGGTTATTTTGTCGTGCCTGCCTGATCCAAATACTATTATTCCATTTCCTGACAGATCGGGGGGGAATGATAGATTTTTTACCGGAAAGATAAGCGCCCGTTAAACTCTCAGGATGTTGGATGATGTGCTGATAATTCCCTTCGGCAACTACCCGTCCGCCCAGGTGTGAGGCCAACGGACCCATATCTATAATATGATCTGCCTCCCGCATCATCATTTCATCATGTTCCACCACCACGACAGTATTCCCCAGGTTGCGCAAGGATTTTAAAACGTTAATGAGTCTGCCGGTATCCCTGGCATGCAGTCCGATGGAGGGTTCATCAAGTATATAGAGTGAGTCGGTTAGATTACTACCCAAACTTCGGGTAAGTTGTATGCGTTGGCTCTCTCCTCCGCTCAAAGAATTAGCCAGCCGATTCAAGGTAATATACCCTAAACCCACGTCGAGCATTGTCTGTACTCTTTGCTCGATTTCAAGTAAAATTCTTCGCGCAATCGCTAACTCGGTGTTGGTCCATTGAATAGTTTTCAACCAATCTTGCAGGTCTCTTACCTGCCAGGTACAAATCTCACCGATGTGGTGTCCATTGATTTTTACATAAAGAGCTTCTTTACGCAAGCGATATCCTAAACAGGAGGTACAGGTGGTGCGTCCGCGGTATCTGCTCAATAAAACCCGGTATTGAACCTTATATAGATTTTGCTCCACCTCCTTAAAAAAATCGTTGATGCCATAAACTTTTCCGGAGCCTTCCCATAAGGTCTTGTATTGCTGCTTTGTAAGATCAGCAATGGATTTATGAATGGGAAAACCAATGCCGGAAGCGCCCCTGATAAACTGTTCCTTCCACCAACCTAATTTTTCCCCCTTCCAGGGCGCGATAGCCCCTTCATATAAACTCATTTGCTTATCAGGAATCACGAGGTCCTCATCTATACCCAATACCTGACTAAATCCTTCACAAAGCGGACAAGCACCAAATGGATTATTGAAAGAAAACAGGTTGGGAACCGGATCTTCAAATCGCATACCATCTGCCTCCAGCTGGTTCGTGAAAGAGATGAATAAATTTTTGTCTGTTTCCAGCCAAACCTTTCCTTCCCCTTCATAAAAAGCTGTACTCACAGAATCATTCATCCGATGAATGTCATCCTCGTCCCATTCCTTAGAAACAAACCGGTCTACCATCACATAAACCTGTGATCCGGCCGACTTGAATTTTTTGGTTAGCTCTTTATCTGTGAGTTCCAACCAGTCCTCAATCCTAATCAATTCAGATCCGGCTTCCTGCCGCGAATAAATACGAGAAAACCCTTTTTGCATCAGGATATTGAGCTCTTCTCGTGGCTGTCGATTCGGGTGCTGACGAAAAAGGGCAAGCAAGAATATTTTAGTGCCTGTCGGCTGGGATGTGATGGCTTTGACAACATCGTTTACATCACTTTTTTTAACCTCGACTCCACTGATAGGGGAAATAGTTTTTCCTACGCGGGCATATAAAAGTCGCAAATAATCATAGATCTCTGTCATGCTTCCCACTGTACTGCGAGGTGTTCGGGTAATGACCTTTTGTTCAATGGCAATGGCCGGACAAAGTCCCTTGATGTCATCTACATCGGGTTTTTCCATGCGGGCCATGAATTGACGGGCATAAGCACTCAGGCTTTCAGCATACCGTCGCTGTCCCTCTGCAAACAAGGTATCAATGGTTAATGAGGACTTACCGCTTCCGGAGACCCCGGTCACCACCACAATTTTACCCCTGGGAATACTGACTGAAATATTCTGAAGATTGTGCACCCGTGCCCCCCGGATTTCAATATCGTCCGGAACGGCTTTGCGAGGAAATGAGTGGGAGCTGGTTGCTTGCCTGGCCATAAGTATGCAAATTAAACATATAATTCAAGCCATTGTTGGCCGGAATTGGAAGTTGTGGGTTGAAAACCGGGGGACCATAGAAATTCCGGCATGTGAATAACGTTTCCCTCTTTTTATCTTCTTTCCACAACCTACTTATCATATCAAAAGATGTATAATTTGTTCCTGAATAAGAAAGAATTAAGTGTAGTTACCTGAAAATAATTCCTCTTATTCTCAACCCAGAACCACCCGACGATGAAGAAAGAAATGACACAGGTATCAGATACAGAGCTGATCAGGGCCTTTCAGGAGGGTGATACCCATGCAGTGGAAGTACTGATAAACCGGTACAAGGATAAAGTGTATTCTTCTCTGCTTTTTTACGTAAAAGACAATTATCTGGCGGAAGATCTTTTTCAGGATGTTTTCATCAAGATCATTGATACGCTGCAGAATAAAAGATATACAGAAGAAGGAAAGTTCCTACCCTGGGCTTTGCGAATAGCCCGTAACCTTTGTCTGGATTATTTCAGGAAGGTTAAACGGAACCCATCTGTGAAAACCAGCGAGCATTCAGATATTTTCGATGTACTGCAGTTATCAGAAGATGCCGCAGACGCCCGTATGATGCAGGTTCAATCTCACGACCGGGTACGGATGATGCTTGATTTATTACCGGAAGAACAAAGAGAAATCATCGTTCTGCGACATTATGCTAACCTGAGTTTCAAAGAAATCGCCCAGATCACCAATTGCAGTATCAATACGGCGCTGGGTAGGATGCGTTATGGTTTGATTAATCTCAGAAAATTAATGGCTGAGAAACAGATTGCCCTTTAAGTATTACTGTTGTGATCTTCTGCTAAATTCCTGCTTTACCTTTTCCAGGTGTTCCAGAAAACGATTCACGTCTGGATCATATCCGTATCGGATATTGCTCAGTGGCTCCCCCTTTGCATCAAGAAACATATAGAGCGGCTGAGCGTTGATACCAAACTTTGATTTTTCATACGCCAGATTTTTTTCACCCACCGTTGTAATAAGGTTACCCTCTGCATCCGTAAATTGTTCAGCGGGGGGTAATGGCGTAGATTCATCAACATACAGACTAATGAGCACGAAATCCTGCTTGAGACGTGATAAGACCTCCGGTTGTTTCCATACCTGTTCCTCCATTTTTCTGCAATTGGCGCAGGTATGCCCGGTAAAGTCGAGCATCACCGGTTTTTTCAATTGTCGGGCTGCTGCCAATCCCTCTTCTAAATCAAAGTAAGCTGTAAGGCCGAATGGAACTTTCAATTTATCTGTATATTTTACCGGTGGCTTTGCAGCATTTACGCCGGGAACCGGAGCGGATGTCTGGTATTGTATATTGTTCAGGTTAAAATCTTGGGTAACGGCCGGTGGAATAAATCCACTCAGCGCATTCAGGGGCGCACCCCAAAGACCTGGAATCATATAAATGGTGAAGGAAAGAGAGAGGATGGCCAGAAAAAGTCTGGGAACAGAAAGATATTTTAATTCACTGTCATGAGAGAACTTGATTTTTCCAAGCAGGTATAAACTCATTAGTCCGAAAATAACAATCCACAGAACCAGGAAAACATCGCGGTCAAGTATACCCCAGTGATAAGAGAGGTCTACATTCGAGAGGAATTTAAGTGCCAGTGCCAACTCAATAAAACCAAAACATACTTTAACGGCATTCAGCCAGCCGCCACTTTTGGGTAAGGCCGGTAGCAGGGCGGGGAAGAAAGCAAGCAAGGAGAAGGGCAAGGCCAATCCCAAACCAAACCCGAACATGCCAATTACGGGCGCAATACCCACACCATTGGAACTGGTCTGACCCAGTAAGGTTCCCACCAGGGGGCCGGTACAGGAAAAGGAAACAATGACGAGGGTCAGTGCCATGAAAAAGATTCCTCCAATACCGCCTTTACCGGCTCTT
>JBIIRN010000036.1:0-12973 GCA_044341525.1 Sediminibacterium sp.
ACCCTAAAATTCGAAAGTGGTGTTCACCGCGTACAGCGTGTTCCTGATACAGAAACCCAGGGCAGGGTGCATACATCCGCAGCCACCGTTGCCGTTATGCCCGAAGCAGACGAAGTAGATTTTGAATTGAAGGAAAGTGATGTGAAAATGGAAACAGCCCGTAGTGGTGGTGCCGGTGGTCAAAACGTCAATAAAGTAGAAACAAAAGTATTTCTTACCCATATTCCCACCGGAGTGGTAGTCGTTTGCCAAACCGAGCGTTCGCAGCTGGGCAACCGGGAAAAAGCCATGACCATGCTCCGTACCAAATTATACGAAGAGCAGGTACGCAAACAAGAAGATGAAATTGCCCGCCGGCGCAAAACACTCGTAAGTACCGGCGACAGAAGTGCTAAAATAAGAACCTACAACTGGCCCCAGGGTAGGGTGACCGATCACCGCATCGGACTAACCTCCTATAACCTCAATGCAGTCATTGGCGGCGAAATCGATGAATTCATCGAAGCCCTGCAGGTAGCAGAGAATGCAGAGAAAATGGTCAATCAGTAATTGCTTAGTTTTTTCGGGCCTTCTCTTCCTCTTCTTTTACTTTCAACTCCCAGTTCCAGGCAGTACGCATCATCTCCCGCAAATCATATTGAATTTTCCAGCCCAACTGATCTACTGCCTTTTGGTTGTTGGCATAAATCGCCATCACATCACCCGGCCGGCGAGGACCCATCGAATAATTCAGTGAAAGTCCGCTCACTTCTTCAAACATTCGGATGGCTTCCAGCACCGTGATCCCATTGCCCGTTCCCAAGTTGAAGACTTCCGTCGGCTCACTATTTTTCCCATCTATCAGGAATTGCATAGCCAGCGTATGCGCATGGGCAATATCGCATACATGAATGTAGTCACGGATACAACTGCCATCCCGTGTAGGGTAATCATCGCCATACACCTTCATCGTAGGCAGCTTACCTATGGCAGTTTGTGTGATAACAGGAACAAGATTAAGGGGTTTTCCTACGGGACTCTCCCCTAATAATGCGGAGGGATGTGCTCCCACCGGATTAAAATATCGCAATAAAATAGCTGCTCCCGGACCTTGTTTGTAAACGTCTTGTACGATGGTTTCTCCCATCTGTTTAGTAGCGCCATAAGGGGACTCTGCAGTTTGCCAGGGTGTGTTTTCAGTAACAGGTATATCGGCCGGACTACCATATACCGTGCAAGAGGAAGAAAAAACAAAATGAGGTACCTCAAATAATTCCGCACATTTCAACAGGTTAACAAGGGAAAAAAGATTGTTCTCATAGTAGGACAGCGGTTCTTCCACTGATTCTCCTACTGCTTTATAGGCGGCAAAATGTATGATGCCGGTAATACCGGTGTTTTCCTGAAATACTGCCAGGGTCTCATCGAAATTTTTCAGGTCTACCTTGTAGTTCTTTACTTTTTTCCCTGTAATCATTTCGATACCGGCGAGTGCATGGGCAGAGGAGCGCGAGAGGTCATCGATGGAGATAACATCGAATCCATGTTCAATCAGGTCAACCAGGGTATGCGATCCGATGTACCCGCAACCACCGGTTACTAAAATGGTAGCCATACTTGCGATTAGGGTTGCAAGATAACTTATTCAGGAAACTACAGGAAATGAAAGAAACTTAAATGAAAAGTTTCAGCACATAATAAATGATGCCTGCCAGCATAGCTGACACCGGGATGGTCAGGATCCAGGCCCAGAGCAGGTTTACGGTTACTCCCCAGCGAACGGCACTAAGGCGTTTGGTAGCACCTACACCGATGATGGAGCCGGTGATGGTATGGGTAGTGGATACCGGAATTTTAAAATGTTCCGTCATGAACAGCGTGATGGCTCCTGCCGTCTCAGCAGCTACACCTTCCAGGGGGGTAACTTTAGTAATGCGGGTACCCATGGTTTTTACAATCTTCCATCCGCCACTCATGGTGCCCAGTCCGATAAAAATAAAACTGGCCAGGGGAACCCAGGGGTAAGCTTCCACAAACTGGTTGAAGTCCATCGTTACTCCCTTACTTTTTTCATAGAAAATAGTGGCGGCGCCGATGATACCCATTACTTTTTGTGCATCATTTCCACCGTGACCTACGCTGAAGGCCGCAGAGGAGACCAATTGCAATCTTTTGAACCAGTTTTCAGCTTTGTAGGGATTCGAGCCCTTACAAATGTGTACGATGATGATAGTAATAATAAAGGCGATGATCATTCCGATAAAGGGGGCAATGAAAATGAACAGGAAGGTAGGTACCACTTTTACATAGTTAATTACATCCACACCGTTCTGACTAAAGCCATGGGCATTTGTAAGGGCTGCGCCTACAAATCCACCCATCAGGGTATGGGAAGAGCTGGAAGGAATACCGAACCACCAGGTAATCAGGTTCCAGATAATGGCAGCGATGATTCCGGCCAGAATAACATGTAGGGTGATGTATTCAGCATTCACCCACTTGGCAACGGTATTACCGATTCCGAATTCTTTGAAAACATATTTCGCCATGAAAAATGCTGCAAAATTGAATACAGCCGCCCATACTACCGCCTGAAAAGGGGTCAATACTTTGGTAGAAACGATGGTGGCAATGGCATTGGCCGCATCGTGGAAACCATTGATATAATCGAATACGAAGGCAAGTACAATAATTATAATCAGCAGGGTAAGCATACGGGGGTGTTTAGAGCAACTTCCTCGGGTAAATCAGGACAGATCAGGCATATTTAATGATAATAGATTCAATCACGTTGGCTGCATCTTCACACTTATCAGTCGCAATCTCCATCACCTGATAAATCTCTCTTTTTTTGATCACTTCTTTGAAATCATTTTCCTGTTGGAACAACATTTCAATGCTCATATCAAACACATCGTCAGCTTGGTTTTCTATGCTGTTCACCCTCACCATGGCCTCGGTCATTTCACGTAAATTTTTCATATCACGCAGTCCCATCACAGCTTTGCGAATCTCTATGGATCCTTGTAAAATCAGGTCAGCCATTTTTTGAATCCCCGTATCATTGGGGTTCACATTATAGAAATTGATTTTTTTAGAAGACGCGTAGATATAGTCACAAATATCGTCGAGTGAGGTGGCCAGGTAGTGAATATCTTCCCGGTCGAAGGGTGTAATGAAATTGCGACCCAGTTCGGTGAAAATGCGGTGGGTATTTTCATCGTTTTTATGCTCGAGGTCTTCAATTTGAGCAAGTATGGCAGCTCTCTTATTGTGGTCGGGCTCACTGACCATTTCCTTTAATTTTTGTGCCATTTCCAGCACCTTTTCAGCCACTCCTTCGAATAGTTCGTAGAACACTTTATTCTTAGGCATGAACAGGTTTCCGAAATTATTCAATCGCATAAACAGTGATTTGGGTGTAAAAGTAATCTTATGCCTGCTTTTCGCAGTCAGGCCGGTAAATTTAATGATTGTTTAATACTGATGCTATTTATTCTCATTTTGTTTCTGATGGTCGGCTGTCTAAGATAAATCCAATAGTGGTGCCAATGTCTTTTTTGCTGCGTACATGAATGTTTTGTCCATGTGCCTCAATGATGTGTTTACAAATGGCTAATCCCAGTCCCGTTCCCCCCAGATCGCGGCTACGGCCCTGGTCAGTGCGGTAAAATCGTTCAAATATGCGGGGCAGGTGTTCCTCAGCTATTCCAATTCCATCGTCACTGATTTCCACGAGTACATGTGCCTCATCCATGGGATAAATACTGGCAACGATGTGTCCGTTTTCTTTGCCATATTTAGTGGCATTGTCGAGCAGATTAATGACTACTTGTTGTATTTTCTCTTTGTCTGCATATACAATAACCGGGGCCTCGCAGCCCTTTTTAATGCTGCATTGTATGTTCCTGGCTGCTGTTTTGATGGAATGGGCATCGAAAGCGTCCCGAATCAGGTCTTGAATGATGAACTGTGTTTTGTAGAGTGGCTGTCGGCCACTTTCCAGCCGGGAAATTTCATCCAGGTCTTCCAGCAGGTTCACCATGCGGTCGACATTGCGGGAAGTGTTTTCCAGAAATTTTTTTCGGGTAGCGGCATCATCCATGGCGCCCTGTAAAAGCGTGTCTACATAACCCTGAATAGCAAAAATCGGTGTCTTGAATTCATGTGCCAGGTTCTGTAGAAACTCTTTGCGATAGGCCTCATTGGTTTGAAGAACTTCTATCTCTGCTTTTTTCTGTTGTGCCCATTGTTCCACATCTTCCCTTACTTCATCTATACCCTTTTGGGGAAGAATATATTTATAGTAAGTTTCCTCTCTTTTCGTTGCTTTGGTCTGGTAGATTACTTTATAAATGAGTTTGATTTTTCGGTAGATGAATGATTCCAATACCCGGCGAATCAGTAAGTAGCTTCCAATAAACACCACCCCAAAAATGACAAGAGAAATTTTCCAGTCCGGCAAGAGCCAGGCACTTCCCAGGCCGATGGGCACAGACAATATCAGGGCTGTAAATGCCGATAATTGCTGGGGGGATAAATTGCGGGATGAAAACATGGAAATCAAAGCTCTCACAAAGGTAGTCATTGCTAACCTTACAGCTCAAATTTGTAACCTACTCCCTTGACAGTCGTGATGCAGTCCATTTCCAGCTTCTGCCGGATCTTTCTGATATGAACATCTATGGTCCGGTCTCCGACGATTACATCGCTGCCCCAAACCTGTGATAAAATCTCATTCCGCAGCATAACCCTGCCCGGCCGGGAGGCCAATAAATAGAGTAACTCAAATTCTTTCTTCGCCAACGAAATTTCCCGGTCTCCGATAGTGACCAGGTAACTGGCGGGGTCGATGCTGAAGTCACCCAGGACAATTTTTTTGTTCTCTACTTCTTCCTTGCGTAAGCGACGAAATAGGGCATGAACCTTGCTGGTAAGTACTTTCGGACTCACCGGTTTGGCCACATAATCATCTGCTCCCGATTCCAATCCCTTGATCTGAATGGTTTCATCACTGACCGCGGTAAGGAATATAATAAGCGTTTGGGCAAATTCGGGTTGGGTTCTGAGAATTTGGCATACTTCCACCCCGGTCTTGCCCGGCATCATGATATCCAGGATAATGAGCTGGGGATGGTGGAGTCGGGCCTGTTGCAGGGCTGCATTCCCATCTGCGGCAGTGAATACTTCAAAGCCCTCCTTCCTTAAATTGTAGGAAACGATCTCAACAATATCGGGCTCATCATCTGCGATGAGAATTTTTTGGGGTTGGTCACCCATAACTGAATGGTTCAAACAAAATTAAATCTAATCGATGTCAATTCGTGGTTTCCGGATTATTATGTTATTGTTAACTGCTTCGTATTTAACCTGTCGGTTTGCCTTATAATTAATATAATTTTGTATGGTATGTATTTTTTTCGCTGGGTTAGAATAGTGGGTGGGTTGCTTTGGGTTGCACCGGTGGTTGCGCAGGACATTACCCTGCCGCCTATTCCACCCATGCGCCAACTCTACCATGATCAAATCACCGAATCTTTCCAAAAAATTTCGGTGGGGCATCTTTCTGCCGCCCGGTCAAGTGCTGATAGTTCATTCATCCATCAAAGAGATGCCGGCATCCGGACAAAAATAGATAGATACAGGTCAGATATCGAGATTGAAAAAAGTTTTTCAGACAACGACAGATTTAAATGGCTGCGAAGTCTTCGTGAATTGCTGGAGAGCTACAGGGAATTATTGGCTGCAAAAAAAATTACTCCCTTAGAGTGGCCGCTGCTCATGGATGCTTATGGAACTGCCATGAAAGCTACCTGGCTGGAGCAATCATTTATGCCGGCATTTGTCATGCTTCCTCCGGAAAGCGCCTGGCTCTTGCTGCAAAATGCTGCCCTTCAAACGAATCCGGCCCGGGAAGAAGCGAGGGACTGGCTGCTGCTGCAACAGGTAAACAGAGACCCTTCCAAAATTTTACCCCTGCTCAGCAAACAACCGCAATGTCGGTATGCTGACAGTCTCCTTATTCAAGCAGCTTTTTCAGACCAGGAAAAGTTATATACCTATGCTGCCGTGCCGGATGCCCTGGGAAAAAAAATCCACCAATCTTCTCATCCGCTGGTGAAATTAATCGCCTATCTCACCAAATTGCCGACCGGTCGGATGATTTTCCCTTTTATCGATGAAATCTATCATGGACGGCTGACCATTGATTCTATAGCCCCTTTTACCCGAGAGGATTCCACCGGTACTTATTTTAAAATGCTCGTCGATACCCGGATTGCTTTTATGAAGCGGTTGCGACAGGGTGACACTGCGATGGCCATGGATGCACTGTATCGTCGTATACAGCAAAAGGCTGTAGAAGATTATCTCAATGAGATCAACGGTCTCCATGAAGAAAGTAATCCGGTGAAAAGATTCAAAAAAATCAGCCGGCTAACACCGGAAGAACTCTACTATGTAGCCATCACCGGGGAAGAAGAAATGTACACTTCCAGTTTTGTGCTGGGCATCTATCCGCGCCTGTTCCAGCTATGGAAAGGGAAGTCACCCGATTCTTTACTCGCCCGAATTGAATATGATCAATATCGTCGGTTTATTCGCCTTTGTGCTTCCTACAATACCCTCGACGATTGGCTCAGCCGCATGGATTCAGCTGCTGCCCGCAAATTGATTCTCGATTTTACGGATGGACTGGAAAAAACCGGTAGTCTGGCAGAAGCCGTCGATGTAGCCACGACGTACTCCAGTATTTACAATGAGCGCATCAGAAAATGGATGCTCGATAAAGTTGATGAAAAGACCGCTGCCTTGCAGAGCACTTCAGACAAACGGGGCGCTGTTATGTATTCTATCCTGCAAAGAATTTTTTATTCGATGGATACGAGCCGGCGAACCAATGTGCTCGAGGCATTGGGACTTCAACCTGCTGATCGGTTGTTGTTGAAATCCCTCCAGGATTCTTCGGGAAAAATTATAGTGCAGCAATTTTTTTATGGCGACAAGGGTGGTCCGGAAATTTATCAAACCTTCCTGCGCCGATTCTCTACTGCCAACTGGATAATAGTACGGAAGCCCTACTGGACAGAAGTATCTTCATCAAAAGGCACTCCGGTCGTGATCTATTCCAATCTGCCCTTGGATGAAGTCGGCGATAACGATGAACATGCACAGGATAGTCTGATCACCTTCCTGCAGTCTCAACAAATTGAGCCGGTGATGTCGATTCACCGCGGACACAGTTATAGTTTACCCTCTACCATAGAGAAGTTGCCTTTTAGTTCCCGTTTGGTGTTGGTCGGAAGTTGTGGAGGATATCAGCGATTGCACGATGTACTGGAAACCTGTCCGGAAGCAGCCATCATTTCTTCCAAACAGGTGGGAACAGGACAAATCAATCAGCAATTGATTGATGTCATTTGTGAACAGCTTCGGCAGGGAAAAGATATTTACTGGCCGGCTCTTTGGAAAAAACTGGAAGCCGGTTTTGCAGGAAGTTCCCGCGAAACTTTTCGCGATTATGTTCCTCCCTACCAGAATTTAGGCGCTTTATTCCTGCAGGCCTATCGAATGGAAATGGAATCGGGCAAGTCAGGACGCCCTTTTTAAATCAGTTCAGGAAAGGATTGTGTTGTTTCTCATACCCAATGGTGGTAGAACTTCCATGACCCGGATGCACCGCCACTTCATCGGGCAATACCCATAACTTTTCGCGAATGCTGCTCAACAATTGTTCGTGACTACTACCGGGGAGGTCGGTTCTGCCGATGCTTTCGCGAAACAGCACATCCCCGGCAATGACAAATTGCTGTGCTGAGCAATAAAAGCAGATGCTCGCAGGGGAATGACCCGGTGTTTCGAGTACCTGCAGCCGGTCGTTATCGAGTTCGATCATATCACCTTCTTTCAGAAAATGCAGAGGCCCGGTGTAATTGGTGAAGGGAAGTCCCCAATTCTGTCCGGAAATCGGAGCACGTTCCAAAACTATTTTTTCTCCCTCATGCAGGTATAGTTCCAGTCCGTAAGTTTCGTGTACCCAGCGGTTTCCGAAAACGTGGTCAAGGTGACAATGGGTATTCAGTAAAAGGGTAGGTTGCAGGCCTTCTGAATCGATGAAGTTTTTTAACATTTCTTCTTCAGCCGAAAAGTAACATCCGGGGTCTATGATAATAGCTTTGCGTTGTTCGTTGTAAAGTACGTAGGTATTTTCGCGAATCGGACTAAAAGTGAAGACCTGGAGGGTTAACATATTGGTAATTTTAGCGTCTTTTGCGGGTAATTGATTATTTTTAAAACATCAAAGTAAGGCTATGCAGTTCAAACCTAAAGCTATTATCTGGCTGGGCGTATTTTTTATGCCTTTGGTGGGTCTTGCTCAGGTAAATGGCGTTGAGTTTGGCAAAAATAGGGTTCAGCATAAAAAGTTCAACTGGAAGTTTTATCAGTCCCCCAATTTCAATGCCTATGTATCACAAGGCGGGGTAGAGCTAGGAAAGTTCGCGGTACAGATGGCGGAAGAAGAGCTGATGGGCATTGAAAATTTTGTGGAATATTCCCTGCAACGTCGGGCCAATATTGTTATCTACAATGATTACAACGATTATAAGAGCAGTAATATAGGGTTGGGAACCGATTGGCAAAGTGCAGGCGGTATCACCCGGCTGGTGAACAACAAAATGGTCGTTTACTATGATGGGAATCATGCTAACCTGCGCAGGCAGATTCGGCAGGGTATCGCCCGGGTACTGACGGATAATCTTTTATTCGGAGATGATATCGGTGAATTTGCTAGTAACCAGGCTTTGCTTGACTTACCCAAATGGCTGGTAGATGGGTATGTATCTTATGTTGGGGAGCCCTGGAGTACCCTGCTCGATGATCAGTTGAAAAGTGCCATGCTCAGCGGAAGATATAAATCGTTTTATCAATTCGCCTTTGAACAACCGGTTCTGGCCGGACATTCTTTCTGGAGATATATTGCCGAAAAATACCGGAAAGACAATGTTACCTATCTTCTCTACCTGGCCCGTATTTACAAGAATCTCAACAATGCGTGTTTGCGGGTATGCAAGAAAAAGTTCAAAGATGTATTGAAAGACTTCATGCAATATGAGCAGGAGCGATATTCCAAAGACATCACTCGCCGCCGCAACCAGCCCAAGGGAACCCTTGTAGTGACGGAAGATATTACCAAGAAAGATTATTTCCGTTTCCAGGCCAATCCCAATGCCCGCAGTTCCACTTATGCTGTCGTTGAATTTGATGACGGACAGTATGCACTAAAGCTGCATGAAAATTTTTACAATGCCAAGACTCTGTTGAAACTGGGGAATAAGACCTTCCAGGGTGATATTGATCCCAACTATCCGATCATAGCCTGGGATGGAAAGGGCACCCGTTTGTTGGTGATTTATTGGGAAAAGGGCAAGATCAATATGTTTGTATATGACAACGTTGCTAAATACAAGCGTTTCAAGCAATCCATTGAAGGGGTAGATCAGATCCTGGACGCTTCTTTCCTGCTCGATGCTAATTCGGTAGTGATGAGTGCGGTCAAGAATGGGCATACCGATATCTATACTTACAAGATTCAGGAAAACCGGCTGACTCAAATTACAGACGATGTATATGATGACCTCGATCCTGCATTGGTCGCATTCCCGAATAAAGTGGGTATTGTGTTCTCCTCCAATCGCCCCTCTCCGACAGCCCCCGGCAGTGATACTGTATTGCCCAGCCGGCATACTTTCAATATTTTCTTCACGGATATACTTAATGAGGGGAAGTCTAAACAAATTACCCAACTGACCAACGTGAAATATGGAACAGCCCGTTATCCGATGCAATACAATACCAATCACTTCACTTTTGTTTCCGATGAAAATGGTATTGCCAACCGTTGGGCCGGTTTCTTTTCTACGCAACGAAATGGTCTGGATACCTTAATTTATATCGGTGAAGAAATATTACACAATCCTACACCGCGTGAAATCGACTCCACCCTTCGTGCCTGGCAATTGCCCAAGCCCGACAGCATTAGTTTTTATCAGGTGTATAAAGATTCAACTTATACCTTCCCCATCACTAATTACCAGAGCAGCCTCTCAGAAACCCGGGTGGCAGGTAACAATGGTCAGGTAAGTGAAGTAAGGCGAGAAGGCGATTATAAATTTCTCTATAAGTTGAAAGTGGATGAGCAGACCTTGTTGAAAAGAAATGTAACTGCCCGACCTACGGAGTACATGAAGAGAGTGATCTCAGATACCAAGGCCCAAACCGGTCAGGCGACTGTTTATGTAAACAAGCCTGCAAGTTCCGATACGGCTAAGAAGAAGGCAGTTGACTTTTTCCAAAATGAATTTGCGAACGAAAAGCAGGAGGCAACTGTGCCGACCTATCTTCCACCCATGCAGGAGAAGACATCGATACTTAGTAAGTCCAAACTTTTTGATTACCGCAAAAAATTCAGTTCAGACTTTTTGCAGAGCGGACTCACCAATGCCATTTTGGTGAATCGCTTTCAGCCTTATGCCGGAGGAGTCGGGCCTATTCAGCTCAACAACGGAGCCAACCTGAACTTTGCCCTCAAAGTGGGTGTCAGTGATCTGATGGAAGACATGCGTTTTGTGGGGGGTGTTCGGTTTGGCACCAATTTTACTGACAAGGATATTCTCCTTTCTTTCATGAATTACCGCAAACGGATGGATTGGGGGGTAACTTATTATCGCAGTACCATTTCTAATTTTTATAATTCACCCTATAGCACGATGCTATACACCAATTTGTATCAGTTTCATGTGAATTATCCTTTTGATGAGGTAAGAAGTCTGCGTGCTATTGTTGGTGTTCGGAATGACCGTGGCGTGTTAAGACCCTACAATAATTTTATTGGCTTACCTGATCCCGGTGCCCTACCCTTTCCGGATACTATTTCCCGATTCATTGTTTCGCGTCTTGAATACGTTCACGATAATACCATCAATCCCACGCAAAATATATGGAAAGGGCTTCGATACAAAGTGTACTTTGATGTGAACCTCCCTTCTTTCAAAACTGCCCTGAATAATGGTAAGGCAACCCTGAACCTGGGTTTTGATGCACGGTTGTATAAAAAGATTTACCGCAATTTTATTTGGGCGGGAAGGGCAGCTGCTGACTTCTCCTGGGGAGAGCAGAAAATTGTTTATTTCCTGGGAGGAACCGATGGCTGGCTGGGTCCGAAATTCAATAATAATCCACCTGCCCCCGATCAGAGCTATGCTTTCCAGTCCCTCGCCCTTAATATGCGAGGATATAATCAGAACATTGCAAACGGAAACAATGCTTTCGTAATCAACAGCGAATTTCGATTCCCTTTATTGGCTACCCTACTCAACCGACCTATCAACAATGCCTTTTTGAGAAATTTGCAATTGGTACAATTCGTTGATTTGGGTACGGCCTGGAACGGAAAGTACAATGGCATTGTACGTCCCGGAGAATTTATAACCAATCCGGGCAGCACACCCGTTAGTGTGAGATTAGATGCCGGTGGTCTCGGTCCCTTCGCAGGTGGCTATGGTTTTGGTGCCAGGAGCACCCTGCTGGGATACTTTCTAAGGGTAGATGCGGGCTGGCCCATGAAGGGAGTTTTCAGAGGAAAACCTATCTGGTATTTCTCCCTCGGTTTTGACTTCTAACGAGTCTCCTTACCTGGTTTATTTACTTTTTTTCTTCTGAGGGGGGCATGGGTTCTCGCAGTTCAACCGGCTTGCTCTTCTTATGCATTCTCAGGTTTAATAATTCAACTGAGAAGGAAAAAGCCATTGCGAAATAAACATAGTTTTTCAGGTGTAGCTCATGCGATTGAACCGGATCCCATCCTTCTACCAGCAATACAAACCCAATCATCACCAAAAAAGAGAGTGCCAGCATTTTCAAAGTAGGCCGGTGGTGAATGAAGTTGGCAATGGAAGAGCTGAATAAAAACATCACAATCATGGCTACGATAACGGCGGCTATCATGATCTCCAGGTGCTTGGCAGTTCCGCCTGCTGTAATGATGCTATCGAAACTAAAAACCATGTCAATGAGAACAATCTGAAACATGGCCTGCCAAAAACTCATGTGTTTTGTATTTCCACCTCCGCTGGGATCTATTTCTCCCTCCAGTTTATGGTGTATTTCCTTGACTGATTTGTAAATAAGAAATAAGCCACCCGCCAACATAATGATACTGGCGAGGTCAATTGATTTGTGATAAATGGTAAGGATGGGTTTCCCCTTTTGCTGCAAAAGCCAACTGAGGCCAAACAGCAGGGCTGTTCGGGTAATGATACCAAAAGCCATCCATAACGTTCTTGCCCGCTCGCGATATTTCGCGGCCATTCTGTTCATGATAATGCTCACGAAGATTACATTATCAATTCCCAATACTACTTCCAATACTACCAGGATAATAAAACTGATGAGACTTTCTGTTGTAAACAGGTGTGACATTCCAATTGAATTTATTTATTTGAAGTTGCTTTTGCTAAGAGGGCTTGTCCTATTTTTTTAACAAAGCCAGGTCCTCGATAAATGAAGCCGGTCCAGATCTGAATTAATTCAGCGCCACCATCTAATCTTTCCAGGGCATCTGTTTCTGTCATGATACCACCGCTGGAGATGATGGGAACTTCATTCCCTAAATTGGCTTTCAGGTATTGTAAGACCTGCAGTGCGCGGGGTTGTAAAGGTCTTCCACTCAAGCCACCGGCACCTATTTGATCACTCTTCCGGCGGGAATCGGGGGAGAGGTTATTTCTTTCGATGGTGGTATTGGTGGCTACCAATCCATTCAGTGGTATTTCTCTGGTCAGTGCCAGAATATCATCGAGCTGGATTTCATTCAGGTCGGGAGCGATTTTCAGAAGCAGGGGTTTGGGATGATTTTGTCCCTGGTTATATTCCTGCAGCATACCTGTGATTTTCACCAGCGCTTCCTTGTCCTGCAAAGCCCGCAACCCCGGGGTAT